>BDTD01000007.1 GCA_002897635.1 bacterium BMS3Abin11
GGGGCGATCCGTGACGGTGCACCTGTAACAAAATCTGTCCTGGCACTTTCAAAAAAAGCCCCCATGGTTGCGAGCTACCTCAAAATGAGAGCTAAAGGCAAGCCACGGTCGAAAGCCTCCGAGCACGCTGGTCTCTCCCTGGCTGTCTCAACATTGATCGGTATGGAATGGAATGCGCTGACGTATGCTGGCCATACCGTATGGAACGTCCATAACGAACACAAAAAAGGCGAAGGATATAAAGGAAACAACAAACGCCGCCCGCGCGAGGAATGGGTTATCAAGGAAAACACCCATGAGGCACTAATCTCTATAGATGAAGCAGAACAACTCCTCAAACGGCTTGAAAACAGCCATATTGGGA
The DNA here is from genome assembly GCA_002897635.1 of bacterium BMS3Abin11. Lineage (NCBI taxonomy): Bacteria > bacterium BMS3Abin11. The sequence goes on from BDTD01000007.1 coordinate 365, forward strand.
AGAAGGTCTCTGAGGCTAAAACAGGTGCTTCCAGCTATTTATTGACAGGACTATTGAGAACACCAAATGGAGATCTATGGACTGGAAGTGGTAATCAACACTATCGCACCAGACCGGGGCATGGAATAAAAGGACGTTGGTTGAATAAAGAGAAAGTTGATACGGCAATTACAGAACAACTGCTGGGCGACATCGTATCCCCCGAATTCGTCAGCAAAGTTACTCAGGCCACCAAAGAGGTGGCAAACTCATTGCTTGAAGATCCTGCAGAAGAGCTTCGCCTCGAAGTTGCTAACATCAATAAACAAATATCCAAGGCCATGGACCTGGCAATAAAATTAGACAATCCTGACCCTGCGTTGAAGAAAATAAATGATTTAGAAATACAACGGAAACCCCTGAAGGAGCACATAGCCCGTTTGGAACTTGAGCATTCAATGCAATCAGCTCTCGCCAACATCACTGAGACACAAGTATCGGGCATCCTGAAAAACTTCACAGAAAATTTCAAATCGATACCGAAAGAACGCTGGAAAGAATCTATAAGACCTCTGGTCGAGCACATTGTGCTCGACCCAGAGACTTTAGATTGCTGCATCCACTACAGGTTTGCAGTAGATAACAGGCTATGTATGGCGTCCCCAAGGGGGTTCGAACCCCTGTTACCGCCGTGAAAGGGCAGTGTCCTAGGCCACTAGACGATGGGGACATAGGAACTTTTCTATATTCTGGTGGAGCCAGGGAGGATCGAACTCCCGACCTCAACACTGCCAGTGTTGCGCTCTCCCAGCTGAGCTATGGCCCCAAAATTGAGCGCGCATCTTAGTGAAATAAGGTGATTTTGTCCAGTATTTTTGCTACTTATTAGGCGTGTTTGAGGCAGCCTGCTGCTCAATTCTAGCCCAGGAGTCGCGCAAAGTGACTATGCGGTTAAATACCAGCCCGTCATTATCCGATGCTGCGCTTTCCACATTAAAATAACCTTCACGTTCGAACTGAAATCGGTCTCCCTTTTTTGCATCCTTTAAAGATGGTTCTACCCTTGCACCATTTATGATTTCCAGTGAATCCGGGTTGACATAATCCAGGAAGTTTTCGTTTTTACTGCCATCAGGTGCCGGAATCGTGAACAAGCGATCATAAAGACGTACTTCTGCTTTTAGTGCATGACTGGCAGATACCCAATGAATTACACCGCGGACTTTTCTGCCAACCGGGTTAGTTCCCAGTGTGTCTTTGTCGTAGCTGCATCGCAGCTCAATGATTTCGCCCTCATCATCCTTGATCACAGACTCGCATTTAATTACATAGGCATTGCGTAGTCGTACTTCACCTCCTGTCACCAGACGTTTGTATTTCCTGTTTGCTGATTCCCGAAAATCTGCCCGGTCAATATAGATCTCACGTGATAATGGCATCTGTCGACTACCCATTTCTTCATCTTTAGGATGGTTGGCCGCTGTAAGATCCTCGTTCTGATCAACGGCATAATTTTCTATGATGACTTTTAACGGGTTTAATACTGCCAGCCGTCGCGGTGCATTGGCTTCGAGATCCTCTCGTATACAGGATTCCAGCACACCCATTTCGATAGAGTTTTCTGATTTGGTTACCCCGATTCGATCAATAAATTCACGTATCGATGACGGCGTAAAACCCCGGCGCCTTAATCCGGCAATTGTTGGCATACGCGGGTCATCCCAGCCATCGACGATTTCCTCATCGATTAACTGGGTTAGCTTGCGTTTACTGACCACTGTATATTGCAGATTGAGTCGGGAAAACTCGATTTGCTGTGGGTGGCAGTCTATTGAGATGTTATCCAGCACCCAGTCATATAGCGGACGGTGATCTTCAAACTCGAGTGTGCACAATGAATGTGTAATACCTTCAAGTGCATCCGAAATGGGATGAGTGAAATCATACATCGGGTAGATGCACCATTCTTCACCGGTCTGGTGATGGATCACACCATGGCGTATGCGGTACAGCGTGGGATCACGCATATTCATATTCGGCGAAGTCATATCAATTTTGGCTCTTAACACTCGAACGCCATCTTCAAATTCACCGGCCTTCATTGCTGCCAATAGAGACAGATTTTCTTCACTACTGCGATTACGAAAAGGGCTATCTTTGCCTGCTTCTTTTAATGTGCCCCGATATTCTCGGGTTTCTTCAGCCGAAAGATCACAAACATAAGCAAGATTTTTATTGATTAGTTCAACAGCAAAACCATAAAGATGTTCAAAATAGTCCGAAGAAAAGAATAAACGATCACCCCAGTCGAAGCCTAACCACCTGACATCATCCTGGATGGACTGAACAAATTCGATATTCTCTTTGTGTGGGTTGGTGTCATCAAAACGTAGATTGCACAGTCCCTTGTAGTCACGTGCAATACCAAAATTCAGACAAATTGATTTGGCATGCCCAATATGCAGATAACCATTGGGTTCGGGTGGAAAGCGGGTATGAACCTTGCTGCCAAACTTACCCGTCTGCTGATCATCATCTATGATATGGCGGATGAAGTTTGTTGTGACCGTTTTTTCCTGTTCGTCCATTTTATTACTGCCCTATAGCTGTGCTTCACGTTTGGCAATATATTCAAGCGCTTTGTCGATGCGCCGTAAAGTAGCCTCTTTTCCGACCAGCTTGAGTGTGACATCTATTCCCGGCGATGCCGCGCGGCCTACAATGGCAACCCGCAACGGCTGGGCAACTTTACCCATTTTCAGGTCCAGTGATGCTGAAACCCTTTCTACACATTCATGCAAACTGCTTTCATCCCATGACGGTAACTCTTGCAGAGCCTGTCTGATTTTTTCCAGCGGTTCTCTGGCAACAGGACGCAGGTTTTTTTTGGCTGCCTTTTCATCAAACTCTTCAAAATCCCGATAAACAAATTCACTGATTTCCGCCATCTCTACCAGGGTATTTGCACGCTCCTGTTGCGCTTTAATCACATCGACAATATCCGGCCCTTCAGCGGGATCAATTCCTAACCTTCCCAGATGTGGGCTCAGTAAATGCGCCAGATGCAAGGGGTTAGCCACCTTAATATACTGCTGATTCAGCCACAGCAATTTTTCTGTATTAAAGCTGGATGCGGATTTGTTTACATCGTTGATATCAAATAGCTGAATTAGCTCTTCCTGAGAGAAGACTTCCTGATCGCCATGCGACCAGCCCAGTCTGACAAGATAGTTCAACAGTGCTTCAGGAAGGATCCCCTGCTCCATGTATTGCATGACACTGACCGCCCCATGTCGCTTGGACAAGCGTGCACCATCATCACCAAGGATCATGGGTAAATGTGCGTAGCGGGGTATCTCTTTGTTCAGGGCTTCAAGAATATTGATCTGCCTGGGTGTATTGTTCAGGTGATCATCGCCACGGATGACATCGGTGATATTCATATCGCTGTCATCCACAACAACAGTAAGATTGTAAGTTGGCGATCCATCGGTGCGGCGTATGATCAGGTCATCAAGTTCGGCATTGCTGAACGTCACCCTGCCCCTTACCATATCATCGACAACAACCGTGCCGTCATCCGGATTCAGGAAACGAATTACATGTGGTGTATCGGGATCTATATCAAGATCTCGGCAATGTCCGTCGTAACGGGGCTTTTCTTTCCTTGCCATCGCAGATTCACGCAAGCTGTCGAGACGTTCTCGTGAGCAATCACAACGATAGGCAAACCCTTTCTCCATTAGCTCATCAATCACTTCGTTGTAGCGATCGAAGCGCTTTGTCTGGTAAAGCGGCCCTTCATCATATTCCAGACCTAGCCAGGTCATGCCTTCCAGGATGGCATTCACAGACTCAGGTGTGGAACGCTCCGGGTCGGTGTCTTCAATGCGTAAGATAAATACCCCGCCATGTTTTCGTGCATGCAGCCATGAAAACAGAGCAGTTCGTGCACCGCCAACATGGAGATAACCGGTGGGACTGGGAGCAAATCGTGTTCTTGTGGTCATTTTTTGAATAAATAGCTGGGTGTGTGTGGCATATTCTACCAGTGCCAGATAAAAAACTCAGTGTTATTGGTTGATCTAGACAGGGTGAGGGAACCCCTGGCAACTTATCTCTGATGGAGGCCAATAATAAGAAATGTTATTATGTGTCTATATTCAATTAAGTAGAAAAAAACGTCGCAACGAACAAAAAACAGGAGTTCCGATACCTCGGTTCTACAGCATAGGGGCTGCTTCACCGCAGGCCTCTGAAAGTGACAAACTTTGAGATCCCTTTTAGACCTCCAGAATAACAGGCATGTCAGTCTTCAAAAACCCTTACCTGTAGATCGCCCGTGTTGACCACTGGTTTAAAAATATCTTTATGCTACCGGGGATTGTCATTGCCCTGTACCTGGATCATGGAACCTGGTCGGTAGCACTTTTACCCAGGTTAATACTGGCTTTCTTACTGGTGGGACTGGTGGCATCAAGCTACTATGTGTTAAACGAGGTCCTTGATGCCGAGACTGACAAAAAACACCCAGTAAAATGCAAACGACCCGTTCCTTCTGGGCGGGTAAACATAAAGATCGCCTATCTTGAATGGTTACTGCTTGGTGCAGCAGGCGTTTTCGGTTCCTTAACCCTGGGCCCAGCATTTTTTACTTCCGCGGCAATACTCTGGCTAATGGGCTGTATATACAATATAAAACCTGTCAGAACCAAGGACAGACCTTATCTCGATGTGCTATCCGAGTCGCTAAATAACCCTTTGCGCCTTCTACTTGGATGGTATGCCACAGGAACAACACTGCTAACTCCTATATCATTAGTCTTTGCCTACTGGATGATCGGTGCCTTTTTTATGGCGGTAAAGCGTTTTGCAGAATACCGGCATATTAATGATCCTGTTCGTGCCGGAGAGTATCGATTATCTTTCAGGCACTACAATGAAGAGCGGTTGCTGATCAGTATCGTCTATTATGTAGCCGCTTTTGGATTGTTCTTCGGTATCTTCCTGATTCGCTATCGTACAGAACTGATTCTTTCAATCCCTTTGATCGCAGCAGTCATCGCCTGGTATATTCATATAGGGTTTCATCATGACAGTCCTGTACAGTACCCCGAGAAACTCTACAAAAACAAAGGTCTGATGACTCTACTTTTGATTACAACAATAATTATGATCGCCCTGATGTTTATCGATTTACCCTGGCTAAATGAATTATTCAGTAAAACACCCGCTATATGAATCAGCAGTACCAGCATGACCCAACTATCGTCGTATTCGATCTAGATGGAACGATTACTCGCTATGATACATACGTTCGCTTTCTGCTATTTGTTATTTATCGAAACCCCTTAAAGCTATTTCGCTTACCATTGCTTGCCATTGACATCCTTCGTCACAAGCTCGGCAGACAGACCAATACCTGGTTAAAAAAACGATTTTTGAATGCCATCCTGGCAGGTAAGGACAGAGATACTATCAATTCTTTGGCCACATCTTTTTCCCAACGTGTAGTCATTAATGGTGTTTACAGTGATGCAATAGAATGTATCAGACAATATCAGAGCAAGGGAAAAGAACTTGTTCTACTATCTGCCAGCCTGGATATTTACGTAGAGCCACTTGGTGAAATGCTCGGCTTTAGACATATAATATGTACCAGAACATGCTGGGAAAATGATGTGCTTGGGAATAAGCTTGATGGGGGAAATTGCTATGGCGATGTCAAATTAGAGCGAATTAAACAATGGTCTGTGAATCGTACTGATGACAGGATCCTGGCTGCCTATGGCGACCATGAATCAGATTTCCCATTGTTAAAGATAGCCAACCGCGGAATAGTCGTAAATCCAGATCAAAATCTCAGACTCAAAGCTAAAAACAGTAAACTCGAAGTCATTCACTGGAAATAATGTGAGCTATTTTTATGAACAGAAACTCAAAAACCCAGCATGGACTTACTGACACCCGATCCCACGAGAATAGCTCATCAGGAACTGGCCAGAGAAAATTCCAGGTTGTCGATCAGGCGTGTCTTGCCTAGCCAGACAGCCGCTAGAACAATAAGATTCTGATCTGTTCTTTCAGGCGTCCTGAGGTCGCTTTGACGCCGTATACTGAGATAATCGATAGCAAAACCGATTTCTTTCAATTCTCTGATTCCCAGCCCTTCTATTTCGTTATATGTGTGAGAATTATTCTGACATATCCTGGCGACATGCTGTAGAACACGATAGAGTCCCGCTGCCTGATTTATCTCCTGGCCAGACAAATAGTTATTTCGACTACTCATGGCCAGGCCATTGTTCAGGCGAACGGTTTCTATCCCAACCACTTTAAGGTTCATTGCCAGGTCTTTGATCATTTTTCTGATAACTAGAAACTGCTGGTAATCCTTCTTACCAAAATACGCTATGTCGGGTTGTACCCGGTTAAACAGTGTATTGACGACAGTCGCCACACCTGAAAAAAAGTGTGGCCTGGACAGCCCACAGAGTATTTCGGATAACTCTGGTACTTCAACCCTGGTCTGTTTGCTCAGGTCAGAGAGGAATATATCCTGCCGCTGCGGTCGATATAGAAGTGCCGTATTATGTTCAATCAATGCCTTCTCATCTTCTGCCGGTGTAATGGGATAAGTATCAAAATCTTCATCTGCAGCAAACTGCATTGGATTGACGAATATGCTGACAACTACTTTATCGCATTTTTCGTGAGCTGCATCGACAAGGGCCAGATGCCCTGCGTGAAGATTCCCCATCGTCGGGACAAAACCTACACTTAGACCCGCCTGCCGATATTCAGATAATGTAGAGCGAAGCTCCTGCACCTGTTCAACTATCTTCATTATTTCTGACTGCTTAATGGATTAAAATAATGCCTGCCTGATTTTATACTCAGTATGTGATTGAGCAGCATAGTGTAATCATCATCACTATCGACATAGTTTATATTTTCAGCATTTACCACCAGCAGTGGAGAACGTGTATAGGAATGAAAAAACTGACTGTAAATATCGCAGAGTGAATTCAGGTAGTCTCCATCTATATCCTGCTCGGCAGTGATCCCACGACGGCGTATTCGCTGCATCAATACGGAAACTGGTGCTTGCAGGTAAATGACCAGATCAGGACGGGGCAGTTCAGGACTCATGTGCCTGTATATCTGGTCGTACAAATGCAGTTCGTCTTCATCTAGATTTAACTGTGCAAATAATCTGTCTTTTTCCAGCAGGAAATCGCCCACCACCGAGGAATGAAAGAGGTCTCTCTGCTGTAGGGTTTTCATTTGCTGACAACGCTGAAATAGGAAATGCAGCTGTGTCGGCAAGGCGTATTTTTCCCTGGATCGATAGAAACGCTCAAGGAACGGATTTTCTTCCGGCTGTTCAAATAATATATCGGCATTAAACTGTTCCGCCAGGCGTTTGGCCAGGCTGCTTTTACCTACTCCCATAGGGCCCTCAACTACAATATATTCCGGCACCTTTCCCTGTAAGCCTGTAATTGCACTGCCGAATTCTGTCATAACTGTTCGACCTCCTGATCCCTGACATTATCTAAAAGAGTCTGCACGTTTCCCTGTCCTGGAATCTCCAGTTCAGGTGATAAATCAAACAATGGGAAAAGAACAAAAGCTCGTTGATAAATACGTGGGTGAGGTAATATCAATGTTTTACTTTTCATTTTTTTATTGCCAAACAGTAAAAGATCGAGATCCAGTGTGCGTGCTATATTTTTGACTTCGCATCTGCTGCGTCCGTGTCGATTTTCTATATTGGTCAGTTCCTGTAGAACAACTTCCGCATCCAGAATTGTTTCAATTTCAAACACGGCATTTATATAATCATCCTGTGAATCCGTTACATCAATAGGCTTCGTACGATACAGGGGAGACAATTTTTTCAAACTAAAACCTTCTACAGCGTCTATTTCGTTTTTCGTCATAGCGAGAATAGCCATGGAATCGCCCAAATTACTGCCAAACCCTATATACGCAATATTCGTCACTATGAGGATTTTTTCTTCTTCCGGCGCCGACGCTTTTTGCTGCTTCCTGATAAGGACATAAGCATTTTTCTGCGTTCATCCTCATCAACTTCCTGTATCCGCGTCCACCATTCAGCTGTATCCTGGCTTGCCTGACCAACCGATGCCCGCAGTAGCATAAAATCATAACCGGCCCGAAATTTTCTGTTCTCCAGCAGCCGATAAACCTGACGACTCCGGCGCTGATCAAAGAAATACTGCATCGCCCATATTTCACGCATCTGTGCTGTGAATCGGCGGGGAATGGCAACTGTACTTATTTCTTCAACGATTGCCTGATCAGCCGCCTGCTGGATGCTGTCGTATTCATTGAGGCCCTGTCGCATGGCGGCTTCTTTAAATTGCCTTAACGGCTCCCATAGTAAAACCGCATATAGAAAGGACGGGATGACCGGTTTGCCCTGCTGTATGCGCCTGTCTGTATTCGTCAACGCAAGAGGAAGAAACGTCCGTGGATAACCTGCTTCTTCTTTGTCCAGAATATTATCGGTGGCAGGAAAGAGATATTCAAACAACCCATATTGGCGCAATTTTTCAAACGTTGTGATTGCACTTCCCGAATGAAACAGCTTCAACACCTCATCAAATAATCTTGCAGCTGGGACATTGGTCAACAGGCTGGCATGTTGGTCGATAGCTTCTGATGCAGAAGGCTCGATTTCGAAACCCAACTTTGATGCAAACCTGACCACTCGCAGCATACGTACAGGGTCTTCGCGATAACGTTCTACTGGATCACCAATAACACGCAACAAACCCCGCTTTATATCAGCCAGTCCATCATGATAATCAAGCACTTCATCAGTGGCAGGATTATAGTACAGGGCGTTCACTGTTAGATCCCGGCGCATGGCATCTTCGTCCAGACTACCGTAGATATTATCAGCCAGCAGCCTGCCCCCTTCGCCGACACGATGTGTGCGTTCATCCTGATGTGTTTTTGCCGGTGCACCGCGATAGGTAGTAACTTCAATCACTTCTCTGCCGAATCGAACATGTACAATCTTGAACCGGCGCCCAATTATCCGTCCATTCCGGAATGCATGACGAACCTGTTCAGGGCTGGCATTTGTCGCAACATCAAAATCTTTTGGTTCCAGACCGAGCAACATATCACGCACACAGCCACCAACAAGATAGCTGTCATAGCCCTTTTGTCCAAGCACTTTCAATACCGTCATTGCATGGCGGGAGATCAGGGATTTATTCAGGCCGAGCGATTTCCCTGAGTGATATACGGGTTCCATTAAATTCTGACTTTCAGCGGTTCGTGTGATCATTTATAATATATAAGATAAGATTGATACTTTATCATTTTTAGCGTCAATCTTCCCGAATATGCTCCCTTCGTCTAGTGGTCCAGGACTCTGGCCTCTCACGCCGGCAACAGGGGTTCGAACCCCCTAGGGAGCGCCATTAAAAGCAGATTAAAGATAAAGGATAAAGGACTAAGGAAATTCAAAAGAAGCCCTACTCTTTTATCCTTAGTCCTTTATCCTTAATCTCTCTTTTGCCTTCAACCCCTGGGATGATGCTGTTTATGCAGCTGATTGAGCCTCTCCCTGGCGACATGTGTATATATCTGTGTCGTGGATAAATCAGAGTGTCCCAGCAGCATCTGTACTACCCGCAAATCTGCTCCATGATTCAGCAGGTGTGTTGCAAAGGCATGGCGCAGGGTATGCGGTGATAGATGTGTATGAATACCTGCTGCCAGTGCGTATTTTTTTATGGCATACCAGAAGGCCTGACGGGTCAGGGGCTTACCCGCGCGGCCAGAGAATACGGCATCACTACTATTACCTGCTATCAGTGCTGGTCGTGATTCTGTAAGGTATTGTTCAAGCCAGTCTACTGCGACTTCACCTATTGGCAACACCCTTTCTTTTGAACCTTTACCTACTACGCGTAAGACACCTGCCTGCAGGTTAATCTGCTGCATGCTTAATCCAACTAGTTCGGATACTCTCAAGCCAGTAGAATACAAAAGCTCAAGCATGGCCCTGTCTCGGAGACCTCTCACAGTTTTCGTATCGGAGGCATGCAGTAAATCCATTACCTGCTCTTCCGACAGACTATCAGGTAATGGCCTTCCTATTCGAGGGGCGTCAATATCTCTGGTTGGGTCATCAGCCCGGTGGCCATCCCTGAGCCTGTGACGATAATAGCGATGCAGGGTGGATAAAAGACGTGCCGCACTGCGTGGGCTTGCGCCATTCTGTACCTTGCTCGCAAGATAAAGCTGTACATGATCCCTTTCTGCACTCTCGATCTCCAGGTTTTTATTTTTGCATAACCAGTGTGCAAAACTATTCAGGTCAGAGCGATAGGCGGAAAGTGTATTGTCACTTAAGCCATCTTCCAGCCACAGGGAATCAATGAAAGCGTCAATAGTGCCATTGCCGCCATCATCTTTTTCACTCGCCTGCAGTGGCTTTCTGCTCATGTGCTAACAACCATTCTTTTATTGCTAGTGGTTCACCCGAGGTATGTCCCATAAAACCACCACGTCCGGTTGTAGACACTACGCGGTGGCAGGGAATAAATATAGGCACAGGATTTCTACGACAGGCATTGCCAACTGCGCGTGGTGAAGTCTTAAGTTCTCTGGCTATGTCACTGTAGGTTCGGGTTTTACCTGGTCTAATGAGAGATAATACTTTCCAAATCTTTTTCTGGAATTTTGTTCCATCCAGCATTATTTCGGGCTGTTTGACATTGTATGGGTCAGTAAAATAAATATTCAGTGCAGAGTTTACTGATTTGGTGATGTCTTCGTTATTTTCAGTAGCTTCATCAGCTGATGGTTTTTTCCTGCCCAGAAATTTAAGCCCGATGAGTTTTTGTCCTTCTAGTCGAACACCAAGGTAGCCAACGGGCGATTTAAGAATTGCTGTGAAATTCTGCTTCATATTCATATGGATAATTTAACACAAAAAAAAGCGGACAGGCGAGATAGCCTGTCTGCTTTTTACAAAACCTAAAATGCTATCTATACAAATAAGATCGCGTCATTGCACCCTTCGGGCATTACCAGTGGTCACGAGCACTGCAGCGCGACAATCTCATACAATATATTCAATCGTTTAGAGATTGCTTCGTCACTACGTTCCTCGACATGACGAATGATCAAGTAGTCCTTAGATTTTCTCTTTAATTCTCGCTGCTTTACCTGTCAGGCCACGCATATAGTAAAGCTTAGCACGGCGTACATCACCGCGGCGCACCACTTTTACTGAATCGATCTGTTTGCTGTGAGTCTGGAATACACGTTCAACACCTTCGCCATATGAGATCTTGCGTACGGTGAAAGATGAATTGACACCGCGGTTTTTCTTTGCAATGACAAAACCTTCGAAGGCCTGCAGGCGTTCGCGGTCGCCTTCCCTGACTTTTACCTTAACAATAACAGTATCACCCGGACCAAACTCAGGGATGTCGGTTCTTAGTTGTTCGGCTTCAATTGCCTGAATTAGATTGCTCATTTTATCTCCTGCTTTCCTGTTCCTGCTCAAATTCACACTTAAATTCATCAAGTAACTTTATCTGTTCGTCATCGAGATCGACCAGCTCAAGTAATTCCGGTCGTCTCAACCATGTTTGTCCCAAAGACTGTTTCAGACGCCAGCGTCTGATCGCTTCATGGTTACCGGACAACAACACTCCAGGCACCTGTTGCCCTTTGTATGTTTCAGGCCGCGTATAGTGCGGACAATCCAGCAAGCCATCGACAAAGGAATCTGCCTCTGCAGAGCCATCGTTTCCCAATACTCCAGGCAACAACCTGGCAACAGCATCAATCAAAACCATTGCCGGCAATTCACCACCGGTCAGAACAAAATCACCAATCGATACTTCGTGATCAATGTGTTCCCGTATAAATCGCTCATCGATGCCTTCATATCGCCCAGACAGTAAAACCATGCCCGGTAATGATGCAAAATCTTTCGCCGTCCTGTGATTAAATGTCCGGCCCTGCGGGCTTAGATAAATCACTTTCCGGTCTTTTCCCTGCTGGCTGCGCTGATTTAATATCGCATCCAGCGTTTTTTCCAGCGGGCCGGTTTTCATCACCATGCCCGGGCCGCCACCATATGGTCTGTCATCAACGGTACGATGGCGATCTTCGGTATAATCTCGCGGGTTCCAGCAATCTACACTGAGAAAACCTTTCTCTACTGCTCTGGAAGTGACTCCGTATTTAGTCAGAGCATCGAACATCCCCGGAAAAAGGGTAATAACATCGATGTTCAAAATTCCGGATCCCAATCAACAACTATTTTTTTATCGTCAAGGTCTACATCGATGATGGCAAATTTAGTGAAAGGTATTAAGTGTTCCCTGTCAACCTTACAATTTTTTACAACCATTACATCGTTGGCGCCCGTTTCAAAAAACCCGGTCACCAGCCCCAGATCTAAACCCTGGATATTTTCGACCCTAAGACCGGTTAACTGCGACCAGTAATATTCGTCAATTCCTGCTGCTGGCATGTCCTGTTGCGGTATTGAAATCTCCGCACCAATCAGTCCCCTGGCGACGTCACAGTCTGTCACACCGTCAAGACTGGCTACCAGCCCTTTACCCTGCACTCGTCCGTCAAGCACATTTATTTCGACAACAGAACCATTGTGTTCCAGTGTCCACGGACTGTATTTAAATATTTGCTCCATGGGGCGCGTCTCTGAAAAAACCTTGACCCATCCCCTGACACCGAAAACCCCTACGATTTTACCCAGGGTTATATTCATCTAAGGTTTTGCTATCAAGAAACCTCAGGCAGCCTGTTTTTTATACAGGCCAGCAACGGTGTCAGACATTTTGGCACCTTTTCCAATCCAATAATCGATGCGCTCACGATCCAGACGCAGGGTCTCTTCGTGTTCTTTGGCGCGTGGATTGTAGAAACCAAGACGTTCAATATAACGTCCACGTGGTGCACGACGCTGATCAGCTACTACGATTGAGTAGAAGGGTCTTTTTTTGGCACCGCCACGGGTCATACGTATAACTACCATAATATTCCTCGAACTATTTCCGAACTATTGCTGAAGATCACCATGCGGGTAATCTATACAAAATTGTTAATCGGACGATTTTACAGTGATTCTCAAGGCTTTGGAAGAGTCTTGGTGCTAAATTCAAGGATAAATATTTCAAATATTGGGAAGCAGCCCCTCGATATGGTGGATCTGGATATAGTTTTACGGTTTACGTATTAGGTTTTACGTAACATCTAAAACGTAAAAACTAATATGTTTTATCTAAACGGCATGCCCGGCATCCCGCCGCCCAGCCCCTGCATCAATCCCTGCATGGCTCTTTTCCCTTTGCCCATCTTTTTCATCATTTTTTGCATTTGGGTAAACTGTTTCAGCATGCGGTTTATCTCCTGTACGGATGTGCCAGATCCGGCAGCGATACGCTTCTTTCGGGAGGCTCTGATTATTGCTGGATGTGCCCTCTCATTTGGTGTCATCGAGTTGATGATAGCAACCAGGTGCGATTGAGGATTACCTTCAATCTGCGCCTTAACATTACTCGGCAAATTACCCATGCCGGGTAATTTATCCAGCATGCTGCCCATACCCCCCATCTTTTCGATTTGCAGCAATTGCTCACGAAAATCTTCCAGATCAAAATTCTTGCCCTTTTTCAGTTTATGCGCCAGTTTAGCGGCCTTGTCATGGTCGATCTTCTGCTGGGCTTCTTCGACCAGGGTCATTACATCGCCCATGCCGAGGATGCGCGAGGCCAGTCGATCCGGGTGGAAAGCTTCCAGTGCATCCATTTTCTCGCCTATACCGAGAAACTTGATAGGCTTACCAGTCACTTCGCGTATCGATAATGCCGCACCACCCCGTGCATCACCGTCCGTCTTGGTAAGAATAATGCCTGTCAGCGGCAGCGCTTCATCAAATGCCTTTGAGGTATTAACCGCATCCTGGCCGGTCATGCTGTCGGCAACGAACAGGGTCTCGAGTGGGTTTATTGCTGCATGCACTGCCTTGATTTCGGCCATCATTTCTTCATCAACATGCAGACGACCGGCGGTATCGATAATGACTACATCACAGCCATTTTTCTTCGCCGCATCGATCGCATTTACGGCAATATCGACCGGTTTCGAATCGGTAGTAGATGGGAAAAAGACTGCATCAACCTGTGTGGCCAGGATCCTCAATTGTTCTATCGCAGCAGGACGGTAGACATCAGCGCTGGTTACCATGACCTTTTTCTTCTCGCGCTGCTTCAGGAACAGAGATAGTTTTGCTACGGTAGTGGTCTTACCCGCACCCTGTAGCCCTGCAACCAGAATGACAACCGGTGGCCGTGCAGCCAGATTCAACTGGTTATTTGATTCGCCCATCAGGTGAATTAATTCACCATTCACCACATTTATTACTGCCTGACCTGGCGTCAGACTAGCTATCACTTCCTGACCGATGGCCTTTTTCTGTACCCGTGCAATAAAGGTCTTAACTACAGGCAGTGCCACATCGGCCTCTAACAAGGCCATCCGCACTTCGCGCATGGCCTCCTGGATATTATCTTCCGTCAGCTTGCCCTGACCACGTAATTTCTTGAATGTAATCTGCAGGCGGTCACCGAGATTTTCAAACATATTTTTTCTGCCTTGTAATCCTGAGTATTACTAATTTTACTCCGACATCACCATCCAGGTCACGGTATAGATTTTTTTACAAGACATGCAAAAAATCATTCACTGGCGAATAAGAGTTTATCTTCTTAACAATGACTCATTAGGGTATTATTGAGCGTTATATTCGTATTTTTGTAAACCCATCCTTTGAAACCGGGTAAATAATGACTTTCACAGTGTTAATGGCCATTGTAGTAGTACTGTATGCACTTGCCAGCCTGCTTGCCATGCGCAGCCTGGTCAAACCTGCTGCAACACTGGCCAGTCCACAGCATCGCATGCTGCTGCTGGCACTTGTCTCATCATTAGTCTTTCATGGAATTTTGCTGAAACTACAGATTTTCACTGATGAGGGGATAAATCTTTCATTCGGTTACGCCATGTCACTGGTGATGTGGGTCATCACCCTGTTGTATCTGGTAACCGGCCTGTTCAGCCGTGCTACCAACATTGGTGCTGTCATCCTGCCACTGGATATTGTTACCCTGATCATCGTCATTTTTCTACCCAGTAACACGTTTATCGCCAGTGGCAGCCCACTTTTACATCTGCATATTGCCATTGCCTTGCTGGCATACAGCCTGCTGGCCCTGGCAGGTGTACAGGCCTTGTTTGTGAACAGCCAGGAAAAGGCCCTGCATAAACATCAGGCCAGACAGATCAATTTACATCTGCCACCGTTAGAAGCCATGGAATCCTTATTGTTTAACCTGCTATGGGGTGGGTTTATTCTGTTGTCACTAACCCTGATTAGTGGCATCTTTTTCTCCGAGCAGATATTCGGCAAAGCCTTTGTCATAAATCATCATATAGTACTGTCTGCCAGCGCCTGGCTGGTCTTCGCTATCTTCCTGTTTGGCCATTGGCGCTGGGGCTGGCGCGGGCGCAACGCAGTTCACTGGACGATAGGCGGCCTCAGCCTGCTGATACTGGGATATTTTGGCACCAAATTTGTTCTGGAATTTTTGCTTGGCGGTTAAGGAACCTCTGATTAAGTTAGACACGAACACGACCAGCCTGATGAACACACGTATCCGCGAAATACCCTATAACTATACCTCTTTCTCCGATCACGAAATCGTTTCACGCTTTCTCGGCGAAGACATGTGGCGCACTCTCAATGACCTGCGCGATAAACGGCGGACTGGGCGCTCTGCCCGTATGCTTTTCGATGTACTTGGCGATATGTGGGTTATCAACCGCAACCCTTATATCCAGGACGACCTGATAGCGGACCAGCGGCGCTTCAGGTCTCTGATCCGCACCTTGCATGAACGACTTGACCAGGTCATTAGTCGTGCACGGAAGAACCTGCAGGCACTGGAACTGGCCAATGCCGGGCACAAAGCTGTTATTAAATTCGAAGCGGAACTGAATGACAGCAGGCAGCTGCGACAAAAGGCTAAACGGCGACTTGAGCACGTAACTGCGAAGGACAATATACATTTTGATGGCCTGATGCGTGTCTCGCATGTGACA
Organism: bacterium BMS3Abin11; assembly: GCA_002897635.1. NCBI lineage: Bacteria > bacterium BMS3Abin11. The sequence continues at coordinate 16,535 of BDTD01000007.1, forward strand.
GACGCTTCGGACTGGCGGGTTGAGTATCCGTTTGTGATTATCACGCCAGATAGCGAAGAGGAGGTCAGAGACATAGTTGAGGCCTGCATAGATCTCGGCCTGACCATCATCCCCAGAGGCGGCGGCACCGGTTATACCGGCAGTGCGGTACCTTTGTACCCCAACACTGCCATCATCAATACCGAACGTCTACTCGATATGGGAAGGATAGAAGACTGTTCGTTAGCTGGACTGGATAAAAAGACACCATCAATCCATGTCCAGGCCGGGGTAGTCACCCGTCGGGTTGCCAATATGGCTTATCAGGCTGGGCTGGTGTTTGCCGTGGATCCCACCTCACAGGATGCCTCCTGTATCGGCGGCAACATCGCCATGAATGCGGGTGGCAAGAAGGCCGTAATGTGGGGCACCACACTGGATAACCTGATCTCATGGCGCATGGTGACACCGAATGCGAAGTGGCTGGAAGTCGAACGACTGGATCATAATCTCGGTAAAATTCATTTACAGGATGTCGTCCGTTTCAGTGTCCAGCACTTTCAGAAAGATGGTCTGACCGCTGACGGTGAAGCAGAGATACTGGAAATTCCGGGAAGTGAATTGCACCACAACGGCCTTGGTAAGGATGTCACCAACAAGTTCCTCGGTGGTCTGCCGGGGATACAGAAAGAAGGCTGTGACGGGCTCATTACCTCGGCCCGCTTTATCCTGCATCGCCTGCCGGCTAACATACACACACTCTGCCTTGAATTCTTCGGCAATGATCTGACAAAATCGGTTTCGACCATCGTCGACATTGTTGAGCTGGCTGAAAAGCATGAAGGCATTCTGCTGTCAGGTCTTGAGCACCTCGATGAGCGGTATGTGAAAGCCGTTGGCTACACCACCAAGGCGGCACGCGCAGAGCTACCGCGCATGATCCTTTTGATTGATCTCAGCTGCGATGATGAAGAACAACTAGATCTGATTAGCCAAGACATCGTCGAGCTTGCCAAACAGCGTGGCGCAGAGGGCTTTATTGCCGCCAGCGCCGAAGCCCGCCAAAGCTTCTGGCTGGATCGTGCACGTACGGCTGCCATCGCTGCTCATACCAATGCCTTCAAAATCAATGAAGACGTAGTCATTCCCCTGCCACGTCTGGCTGAGTATACCAATGGCATTGAACGTATCAATATTATTCAGTCAACCAGAAACAAGTTGGCCATTATTGATGCCGTGGCCGACTACCTTGAGTCATCAGCCGCAGAGGATATCGACGAGGCCGGCTTTGGTGATAGCGACGAAAGCCATACAATTATTACAGCCAAGCTGTCATCTGCAGCAGAACATCTCAAGACCATCCAGCACTGCTGGGAATCGATCATTGCAGACCCTGACAAAGCGGCTGCAGAATTTCCACGACTGGCTGCAGCATTAGACAATGACAGCGACAAAAAAAAATCCGCTTTCTCCCTGCTGCAGTCCCGGCGGCTACGTATCTCCTATCGACGCGAAGTTGAAAAACCGTTAAAGGTGATATTCAGTGGCAAGGCCATGCGGACAGTTCGAGACCAGCTGGATAATATTCATTCTAAAGTCCGTGCCAGTCGATTATTTGTGGCGACTCATATGCATGCTGGTGACGGTAATGTACATACCAATATCCCGGTACATTCAAACGATTATGAGATGCTGCAGGAGGCCGATCATATCGTTGATGAGATCATGCAACTGGCAAAAGATCTGGGTGGTGTCATCTCTGGTGAACACGGTATCGGTCTGACAAAAATACGCTATCTTGAGCAGAGTACAATCGAGGCATTTACCCTTTACAAAAAGCAGATTGACCCGGAACAGCACTTCAATCGGGGCAAACTACTTGCCGGCAGCGGACTGAAAAACGCCTATACCCCATCGTTCAGATTACTCGAACAGGAAGCACTGATTCTTGAAGCCAGCGCATTCGGTGAATTGAATAATGAAATCAAAGATTGTCTGCGTTGCGGTAAGTGTAAACCGGTATGTTCCACACATATCCCTGCGGCTAATTTGCTCTACTCACCACGCAACAAGATACTGGCTTCTGGCCTGTTGGTCGAAGCCTTTCTTTATGAGGAGCAGACCCGCCGTGGCATCTCGACGCGTCACTTTAATGAACTCAATGATATCGCTGACCACTGCACCATCTGTCATCGCTGCCTGCCACCCTGCCCGGTCGATATCGATTTTGGTGAGGTGTCTTCGTTGATCAAAAACATCCTCAAAGAGAAAGGAAAAAAGCATTTTAATGCCGGTAACTGGCTGGCCATGTCCTTCCTCAATACCAGCAGCCCACGCCGCATAAGGTGGTTACGGCTGGGAATGATCAAGGCCGGTTATGTTGGGCAGCGATGGATCAATCGACTGGCCAGGCACTTCCGGCTACTGCCGGAAAACAAACGCCCGACAGTGTCGCTGGGACAGCCCGAGATACGCAGCCAGATAGTCAATTTTGTTAAAAAACCCCTGCCCTCAGATACACCTGGCCCGACCTTGCGCGCATTGCTGGATATAGAGCAATCAAACAGCATCCCGATCATACGAGATGTTGAGAAAATCACGGATAACAGTGAAACAGTCTTCTATTTCCCGGGCTGCGGCTCCGAGCGCCTGTTTAGCCAGATAGGCATGGCAACACTGGTCATGCTGTATGAGCAGGGCCTACGAACGGTTTTGCCACCCGGTTACCTGTGTTGTGGCTATCCACAAACGGCTGGCGGCGACACCAGGCGTGGCACACAGATGTCGATCGACAATCAGGTGCTGATGCACCGCATTGCCAATACCCTTAGCTATCTGGAAATCCGCATTATCATCGTCTCCTGTGGCACCTGTCTTGACCAATTATTGAAGTACCAGCTACAGCATATCTTCCCTGGCTGTCGAACCCTGGATATCCATGAGTTTCTGATGGAAAAAGGGCTGACGCTTGAATCCAGTGGCAAAAAATACCTTTATCATGAACCCTGTCACAGCCCGATGAAACACCATGATCCGGTCGATGTGGCCAGCAAACTGCTGGGCGCCGAGGTTTTGCTGTCCGACCGGTGCTGCGGCGAATCAGGTACCTTCGCCATATCTCGACCCGATATCGCCACACAGGTCAGATACCGCAAAGAGGAAGAACTATTCAAAAACATAGAAACCCTGACCGGCGAAACTGGCAAAGCCGAAAACCTGAAAATACTCACCTCCTGTCCCTCCTGCCTGCAGGGCATGGCACGCTACGAAAAAAGCACGGGACTGGGCACAGATTACATCGTCGTCGAACTCGCCGCTAATTTGTTGGGGGATGACTGGATGCGTGAATCTGCCAAGAAGATACGGAAAGAAGGGATTGAGCGGGTGCTGTTATGAGATGAGTTCCTGAAACCTGGAACTCACCCCCATGACAGAGACAACACCATTCTGTAGAATAAACAACCCATACATAACGAGAAACTACGTCTTTGAGTGATTTATCTATCTGGGTACTGTTTGTAATTCTGGTGGTACTCATTGCCTGCTCTGCTTTTTTTTCATCCTCTGAAACCGCAATGATGGCGCTTAACCGCTATCGTCTGAAAAATCTTGCTGACAAAGGACATCGCAGTGCGAAGCTGGCAAGTCGTCTGCTTGATCAGCCTGATCGACTGCTTGGTGTTATTCTGTTAGGTAATAACCTGGTCAATCTTTCTGCCGCTTCAATCAGCACTATTGCTGCCCTGCGTCTCTATGGTGAGACTGCTATTGCCGTATTTACATTCATTCTTACCCTGATCGTGCTGGTGTTTGCCGAGGTTGCACCGAAAACGCTGGCAATGCGCCATCCTGAAAAAATTGCTTTTCCTGCGTCTTATGTACTCATCGTGTTGTTGTGGGTTTTATATCCCATCGTCTGGATCATCAATATTGTCGCTAACCGTTTTTTACGCCTGTTCAATATCAAGCCACAACACAACCGGGACGCATTGAATAAGGACGAGCTGCGTACGGTGGTAAGCCAGGCGGAAAGCCTGATCCCCAAGAGTCACCATGACATGTTAATGAGCATCCTGGATCTGGAGCGAATCACCGTAGAAGATATCATGGTTCCACGTAGTGCCATCGAAGGCATTGATCTTGATGATGAATGGGAAGAAATCCTGGAACAGCTGGCTACCAGCCATCATACCCGCCTGCCTGTCTTTAAGGGTAGCCTTGACAATGTGGTCGGTGTACTGCATTTACGACGGGTTATACATGCCGTACAGGCTAATGATCTTGATCGGGAAAAACTGGTAGAACTACTGCGGCCTGCCTACTTTGTGCCGGAAGATACACCGGTAATGCAACAACTACTAATCATGCAAAAAGAAAGGCGTCGCCTGGGTCTGGCGGTTGATGAGTATGGCGACCTGCAGGGCATGATTACTATGGATGAGATTCTTGAGGAAATCATTGGCGAATTTAATACTCAGGTTCCAGGCGACCTACAGGATGTACATAAACAAAGTGATGGTTCCTACATGGTCAATGGCATGGCCTCAATTCGTGATCTAAACCGGAATTTGGGCTGGCAACTACCAGTTAACGGACCTAAAACACTGAACGGCCTTATTCTGGAAAAACTTGAAGACATTCCTCAAACCGGAACAACCATGCTGATAGACAATTATCCTGTTGAAGTAGTGCAGACCAAGGGTGCGGCAGTACGGATGGTGCGTATCTATCCACGTGTAGAATCTGTGGTCGATGAAACTGATGCAGACACGTCCTCATAAAGGGCTTATCTATCAATCTTGTTTTCCTGTACTGACTATGGGGCAATTCTGCGACTGTCCAACTCACCTCAAGTACAGCGTGTAAAATACTTTAAACGCCAGGTATTCTTTAATTGCAGTAAATAGCGGAGATTGTCGAGCAACTGTAGTAGGTGTAATTTACGTAAAAGATATACAAATCTTTGTTTAGTTTTTTTCATTAACTTCTATAAATTTGGGCGAGTAATCTTATTAGATTTGACTGAAAAAATTATGAACTATCACTCACCCATTTTCCTTGCCACCTTATCACGCACATAATGAGGCAATGCATCCGCTGGATCAGTTTCTCTCCCCTGCCCTGATTCATGCAAGGCAATACGGGCTATATCAGCCGCATGTGGGTATTCATTATCGATGCCGGTGATCACCCTGTCAGCCGTATTCATCATCATAAATTTATCTTTGTAGCGATCCCAGCCTGTGCCAGTAAGGAGAATACTGCCACGATCCGGCAGGTTGATCTCATCAGGGGATGACACAGCAATTTCTCCTGTTAACTCAGGTGGGTCATTTTTTTTAATACGATACAAACCATGATAAACCTGATCCATGCGTGCATCGATAACACTCAGCACCCACCCCTGTTGCCTTGATGCCAGGGCAGCGAGTGATGATACGGCAATCAATTTACGCTCCCTGGCCAATGCCAGTCCCTGCATCATTGCTGCACCGATTCGTAAGCCTGTAAATGAACCCGGACCTGAGCCATAGGCAAACAGGTCTATGTCAGCCAGACTGGCAGCATTTTCTTTGAGCAAGGTATTGATCATCAGCAACAGATGCTCAGCATGGCCTCTGCCAATCACCTCGAATTTTTCCATCACTTCTTGCTCGGTTAGTAAAGCCACTGAGCAAGCTTCGGTAGAACTATCCAGTGCAAGAATTTTCATTCAGTAATTCTTCTGGCTTCATACACATTAGGTAATTCATTGATTCGCGACAGCAGCTGACTCAACCTGCTTAAGTTCTCAACTTCTATTGTCAGTTTCATCGTTGCTTCATTTGTACGGCTATTGGATTTTGTACTGACGGCCGTGACGTTGGTTTTTTCATTTGAAAGCAATGCCGTAATATCGTGTAACAATCCTTTTCGGTCATAAGCCACTATCTGTATATCTACGGTATAAATATCCTGTTCCGGGCCTCCCCAGTTGACCTCAATGAGATGTTTATCTTCCTGATTTCTTGCACGCAGGACATTGCTGCAATCGCTGCGATGGATACTGACCCCTCTGCCCTGAGTGATGTAGCCAACAATATCATCACCCGGCACCGGCTTGCAGCACTGTGCCATATGCGTCATCAAGTTGCCGACCCCCAGAACATGTATATCGGATCGATTTTTTTTAGCAGGCTGCTGGCGTAGTTTTAACTCAGGTTCTTTTTTCGTTTGCGGACTCAGAAAACCCTGCAGTGCGTTCGCAATCTGGGTAATTTTTACTTCACTACGCCCAACTGCCGCCATCATGTCGCTAGTTTTGTTAAATTTCAATCGCTGCGAAAGTTTGTCTATGTTGACGTCTTTCAAACCAAGGCGCAGCAGCTCCTTATCGAGTATGGTTCTTCCATCCGCTGCATTCTGATCATATTCCTGATGACGGAACCATTGTTGTATTTTTGATTTCGCCCGATGTGATCGTGTGTAACCCAGGTGCGGATTGATCCAGTCACGGCTGGGCTGGCCTTCTTTAATTGTCAGGATTTCAACTTTATCACCCGTTTTTAATTGATAGGTTAGTTGGGCAATCGCGCCATTCACCCGTGCACCACGGCAACGGTGACCTATTTCGGTGTGTATACTGTATGCAAAATCCAGCGGGGTGGAACCGCTCGGTAAATCTATGATTTTGCCGGCCGGGGTAAATACATAGACCCGATCTTCAAATACCTGACTGCGAAATTCGGCAACAAAGTCGCTGCCGTCGGCCGCTTCATCTTTCCATTCCAGCAACTGTCTGAGCCAGGCAATCTTGCGATCAAAACTTTCATCATGACCGACCCCTTCCTTGTAGCGCCAGTGGGCGGCAACACCGAGTTCACCACGTTCATGCATGGCATGGGTACGAATCTGTATCTCCACCAGCTTGCCTTCCGGTCCACGCACGGCGGTATGAATGGACTGATAGTTATTATTCTTCGGCGTAGTGATGTAGTCATCGAACTCTTCTTTGATGTAGGGCCACAGAGAATGCGCCACCCCGAGCGCTGCATAACAATCAGGGATAGTATCGACCAGAATCCGTACTGCCCGCACATCAAATATCTGATCAATATCCACATTTTTACGCATCATTTTGCGGTAGATACTGTTGATGTGCTTCACCCTGCCGCTAATTTCTGCCTGGATACCCACTTTATTGAGTTCATCTTCCAGTTTTTGCATGAATTGCTCGATATACACTTCACGGTCTGCACGTCGTTCATCAAGGCTTGCCGCAATTCGGTGGTATTCATCCGGCTTCAGATAACGTAGTGACAGGTCCTCTAGCTGCCACTTAAGTTGCCAGATGCCCAGACGATTGGCCAACGGGGAAAATATCTCCTGCGTCTGTGCGGCGATCTTTCGCTGCTGTTCGGCAGGGCTGTTTTTTAAATGACGTAATAGCAATAAACGATCTGCCAGCTTGATCAGAACGACCCGGACATCTTCGACCATGGCTAGCAACATCCTGCGCAGGTTCTCACCATCAATCTGCGATGACTGGCCTGTCTGTAGATTTTTCTCTGCCGCAGGCATGATATCCATGCGGGCTACGCCAGCCACCAGCCCGGCGATTGCCTCGCCAAAGTTTTGTTTAATTTTTTCTATGCGCTGCTGACCAGTAATTGAGCTGTCATGCAGTATACCTGCCACCAATGTTTCATTATCCACCTTAAGATCGCGCAGAATGTTGGCCACCTCCAGAGACGCCAGTATCGTGCCAGCTTCATCGTCAGTCGAAACCTCGGATTGTCTGAAGGTAAAAGCATGACGAATCAGCTCGACATCAACAGAGGACTCATCCTTGCCCCTGTTCTCGCTCTCTAGCGACTGTATCCAGTGCTCAAGATTATTGACATTAGGAGGAGTTTTGTCAGCAAGAGACCTGACCATTAGAGTTCCCGGACTAGCCTTCCGGCTGAACTTCCTGTGGGAGGCCTTTAAAGGCCTCGCCGAACCAGAAAGCCTGATCTTTCTCGAGAAAGTCATTTACCGGCATATAATGTGAACCATCACAGGAAAAAGTCAGCCCGACCATACCATTTATAATATTAATTGAACTCGAACGCAGATAGATAGTTTCATCTGCAAAACGCAGACATTTGAACTGTTCAAAACAGGCCCTTACCTGTTCAATACTTATCGTTGCCTTACTGGTATAGGAGCGCCAGGGGTAGGCCAGCGACAGGTCTGGATCGAGTATTTCTTCAATGGTAAGAATTCGATAACTGTAAGGGTCTTCCATTAACCATAAGGAACAACGTCCGCTGGAAAAATGAATCTTGGCATGAAACACACCATGTTCAGCGAACAGTGTTTCGAACCTGGCCAGGACTTCGTCGATGTGTTCATCAAGCTGGCTGGTGTAACGCTCCTGAAGGAAAAGTGTGCCACGAATAGCCGGGTCACCACGGTACTGATTCCACTGTGGTACCGATACCGGCAGGCTGCTGTCATGCAGGAGATCGTTAACAGAAAAGTCTGCTGCAATAAAACCCAGTAATTCATTATCTCTGTTCACAGCCTGTAGTGCGGTGATGCACTCTCTTCCATCGTAGTCGCTACGATAAACCGATGACAGCATGATTCCCATGTATGGCAAATGCTTGCTTAGAAATGGACGATTATTCAAGTCCTTGCCCATCCATGATTCATCAACTCTGTCCGGCAGGATCATGCAGCTGATCACATTCCCATCGACGTTCCAGGCATACAGCAAACTACAATCCGGGATAGCGCCAATTTCGTGCTGTAATAGCTGATCAATTCCCTGCTGATCCGGCCAGATTTCACTACACATCTCAGCCACCTCAGCGAGAGGCTTTTTGATACGCTTTGCCAGTTCTTCTTTTTTAGCCAGTGTGCGAATATTTACTGTATTTTGATTAGGCATTTGGATATTGGCCGTTGTAATTTCATCATTCATTCAGGATTTATACCGTTATTTTATGACAACAGTATTACATTGCAGGAGCGCCGCCTCGGCGCGATTGTCTCTGCGACTAAGAATCTTCTATAAAGAATCGCGGCGAGACGGTACTTCTACAGAAATCAATCTGAACTCAGGTATTCTACACGTATGCGCGTAATATCCGGTTCGATCTCAGCCAGCCTGGCAATTGCGACCAGCGCCTGATTCATTGATTTTTCAATTACACAGTGTGTCAGTATAACAATCGGCACACTGGCACCCTGCTTGTGCGGTGCTTTCTGTACTATGGCCTCAATGCTAATACCATTTTCGCCCAGTATTTTAGTGACCTTTGCCAGCACATTAGGCTGATCCTGGGCCTGTAAGCGAAGGAACCAGGCGCTGCTCACCTCTTCAATAGGCAATATTGCCGTATCATCCAGCGCATCAGCCTGAAAGGCCAGGTGAGGAACACGGTTTTCAGGGTCAGTGGTCAGCGCACGCACAACGTCAACCAGATCGGCAACGACAGCGGATGCCGTCGGGTCAGCCCCGGCTCCGGCACCATAATACAGTGTTGGCCCAACCGCATCACCATTCACCAGTATCGCATTCATCACCCCATCAACATTCGCGATCAGGCGCTTTTCAGGAATCAGCGTAGGGTGAACACGAAGTTCGACGCCTTTATCTGTACGCTTTGCTATTCCCAGATGTTTAATACGAAAGCCCAGATCAGCTGCATCGGTGACATCCTGCGTGGTTAACTTGCGCATACCTTCGGTATAGGCCTTGTCAAACTGCAGCGGAATACCAAATGCAATAGAAGCCAATATTGTAAGTTTGTGCGCTGCATCGATACCTTCCACATCAAAGGTGGGGTCAGCTTCTGCATAACCCAGCTCCTGGGCTTCCAGCAGTGCATCATCGAAGCTGCGGCCCTTGTCACGCATCTCGGTAAGAATGAAATTGCTGGTGCCGTTGATGATGCCTGCCAGCCATTGCACACGATTACCTGCCAAACCTTCTCGTACTGCCTTGATAATTGGTATGCCGCCTGCCACGGCTGCCTCAAAGGCGACGGTGACACCCATCTTCTGCGCTGCAGCAAAAACTTCATTTCCATGCACTGCAATCAATGCTTTATTGGCCGTCACCACATGTTTGCCATTGGCGATAGCTTTTTGCACCAGTTCCAGCGATAGCGTATCACCGCCAATCAGTTCCACCACGACATCGATATCCGGATGATTAACGATTTCAAATGGGTCTGTGGTCAGCTTGATCGAGCTGGTATCACAAATACGCTGTTTATCCAGCGAGCGTACCGAGGCCATCACAACCCGTATTTCGCGTCCCGCACGCCGGGAAATCTCATCGGCATTACGATTGAGAACATTTACCGTTCCACCACCGACTGTGCCCAGCCCTAATATGCCTATATTTACTGGTTTCATTGTTTCTCTTTTTGGTTCAGTGTTCAGTGTTCAGTAATTATACTTAATGCTCAGGAATCCTTACGCAGCATTTCACGTATTCCACGAACGGCCTGTCGGGTACGCTGTTCATTCTCTATCAGGCTGAAACGGACATGGTCATCACCGTATTCACCAAAGCCAACACCCGGAGAAACGGCCACTTTCGCTTCCAGCAGAAGTTTTTTAGCGAACTCTAACGAACCCATCTCTTTATATTGATCCGGTATCTCAGCCCAGACAAACATGGTGGCCTTAGGCTTATCCACTGGCCAGCCAGCAGCAGTCAGTCCCTCACAAAGCACATCCCGGCGATGCTGGTACATATCGCGGATTTTTTCCACTTCATCATCACACTGCTCCAGCGCAACAATCGCCGCTACCTGTATAGGTGTGAACATGCCATAATCGAGATAGGATTTCATTCTTGCCAGAGCTGAGACCAGTTCTTTATTACCAACCATAAAACCGACCCGCCATCCTGGCATATTATAACTCTTTGACAGGCTGAAGAATTCAACAGCGATATCTTTGGCACCCGGTACCTGAAGAATCGAGGGTGCCTCATAGCCATCAAAAACGATATCAGCATAGGCTACGTCATGCACTACCCATATGTTGTGCTCTTTGGCTATTGTCACAACGCGGGTGAGAAAATCAAGATCGACACATTGCGTAGTAGGATTTCCCGGAAAGTTGATCACCAGCATCTTGGGTTTTGGCCAGGAATTTTTGATCGCCTTTTCTATTTCAGCAAAAAAATCACCGCCTTTAACCAGTGGTACATGACGGATATCCGCGCCGGCGATGACAAACCCGTAAGGATGAATCGGATAACTGGGATTCGGCACCAGTACCGCGTCGCCCACCTCTACTGTAGCCAGTGCCAGGTGCGCAAGTCCTTCTTTGGATCCGATGGTGACGATGGCCTCATTTTCCATATCTAGATCGACATCATATTTGCGCTTGTACCAACCACAAATAGCCTTGCGTAAACGCGGGATACCTCGGGAAAGAGAGTAGCGATGAGTATCTGGCCGCTTCGCCGCTTCGCACAGCTTGTCGACAATAATCTGCGGTGTCGGCTGATCAGGATTTCCCATCCCGAAATCAATAATATCCTCACCCCGCTGCCTCGCCTCTGCTTTCAGCGCATTAACGATGTTAAAGACATAGGGTGGAAGTCTCTTGATACGGGCAAATTGTTCCATTTCTACTCAACTAAAACGCCGGGCTATCTATTCCGAAAAAACTAAGAACGATACTGGGCGATGCGTGGGGTGTCAAATGATATAAAGATATTGTAGGTGCAAATTCATTCGCACAAATTCGCACAAATAGATCGGGATATTAATTTTGTCCGAATGAATTCGGACCTACAATTGAGTTCTTCCTTAACGCGTATTTATCCTTTTTTCCCTCTCTGTAACCCGGTCCAATATTTCCAGTCTGCGCGATGAACTCGTTTCACCCCATTCAAGTATCTCCTGCAAGCTCCGAAAACAACCCCTGCAGATATCGTCGTCGTTGAGACGGCAGTTGTCTATACAGAGGGATGTTACCAGGGACTCGTTTCTTTGCTGCATCACTGGTTATCATTGATCCATCTCTGTATACGCCTCATTCCCTCCTGCAGGTTTTCAATAGCGTTGGCATAAGAGAATCGAACATACCTGTTGCTTTCATAGGAACCAAAATCAGCTCCTGGTGTAATGGCCACACCCGCCTGATGCAAAAGCGTGCCGCATAAGGCCATTGAATCATCACTGATTTCACTACAGTCTGCATAGATGTAAAAAGCACCTGTCGGTTTAGTTCTGACTTTAAACCCCGCCGCCTCAATCAGCGGCAGTAGCATGTCTCTGCGTTTATGAAAAACATCACGGCGCCGGGTCAGTTCTTCTTTAGCCTCCTGCCCTAAGGCAGCCAGTGCGGCATATTGGGATAGGGTTGGTGCAGCGAGATACATATTCTGCGCCAGACGATTTGCTGCTTCGATGAATTCGTCCGGAACCACCAGCCAGCCAACTCGCCAACCGGTCATACCGTAGTATTTCGAAAAGCTGTTGATAACAAACACCTGATCTCCAGTATTCAATGCACTATTGGGCTTCTCACCGTAAACCAGCCCGTGATAAATCTCGTCAACGACCAGAGCCACCCCTTTCTCCTGTAGCAGATGATAGATATAAGACAGTTGTTCGTTTGAGATTATGGTGCCGGTCGGGTTTGAAGGACTGGCTATCAGAACCACTTTGGTATTCTTCTGCCAGTGTTTCTCGACCAGCTCAGCTGTCAGTTGATAATCTGTTGATTCGTCAACGGCGACAGATTGAACTTCTGCATTAAACAGGCTGGCAATGTGACGATTACAGGGATAACCTGGATCAGCCAGCATGATGCCGTCGCCGCTGTTTAACAGCATTGCCATCACCAGTTGCAGGGCGCCGGATGAACCGGGTGTGACCAGTATCCTGGCCGCATCCAGATTCGAACAAAGATCATACTGGTCTGCAATAGCCTGCCTCAGTTCCGGTAAGCCGTTTGCAGCCGTATAGTGGGTTAATTTATCGTCCAGCGCCCGCTTCCCTGCTTCAATTACCGATTCGGGTGATGGGAAATCCGGCTCACCGATTTCCATATGGATGATTGAGCGGCCCTGAGCTTCCAGTTCCCGCGCCTGTGCCAGGATTCTCATCACATGGAAGGGCTCTATCGCCTCGGCCCTTGCAGCCAACCTGATGGACATTCAACCGTACCTTTCAATCAGGTATTCAACGGTCAGCATTTGCCCGTTAAATGAGCCATCAGGGTCGCTTATCACGTTTGCTGCGTCATTTTCATCACCAAGCTGATCAAGTACAAGGTCTGCGTCAATAAACGACTCATCGCGCGTGTAGGCAGTCACTGTGATGATTGTCGGCAGGGCCGCGGCTCTGGCAGACAGGCAACCATTCTCGGAATCCTCAAAAGCGATGCATTCATCTGCCTGCCAGCCCATTTCATCCAGCACCAGCTGGTAGATCTCGGCTGATGGCTTCTTGTTCTCGACGATATCCCCGGCGGCAATGATGTCGAACCAGCCCAGGGATTCATCACCCAGGTTACTGCTCAGTATATATTGTACATTCGAAGGCGCGGTTGTTGTCGCAATAGCTAAATGGATCCCCGCCTGGCGCGCTTCTTTGAATAGCCTCTCAACACCGTTGCGTAAAGGTATCAGGCCGGTTAGTAGCATATCCTTGAATATCTGCGTCTTGCTACTGTAGACCCTGGAGATTAGCGTATCTAATATCGTGTCAGCGGGGATATCAGGTTGATAATTATCAACAAAATATTTCATTCGCTCTTTGCCGCCACTAACGGTGAGTAGTTCGCCATAAGTGACCTCAGTCCAGTGCCAGCCTATTCCTAACTGCTCGAATGCCCTGTTATAGGCAACACGATGGCCATTTAGCTCAGTATCGGCTAAAGTTCCATCCACATCAAAAATCAATGCTTTAAGTGACATATTAATTTAATTTTCCGTTTATCAGGAAATCCTTGTTGCAACGCACCATATAAATCTGTTATAGATGCGCGTCGTTAAAATTTCAACGGATTATGGCAGGAGACACTACATGCCGGCCAGCAAAAAAACTGACCAGAAAGATACACTGATTCACGGGATCGAACCCTACGTTGCAAAAAAACGTGAGGAGTACATGAACCCTAAACAGCACGATCATTTTCGCGATATTCTGACCGCCTGGCGGCAGGAATTACTGGATGAAGTATCACGCACGGTGCTCTCAATGCAGGATGAAACTGAAAATCACCCTGACCCGAATGATCGTGCCAGCCAGGAGACAGACATCTCGCTGGAACTGCGTAGCCGTGATCGCGAGCGCAAACTGATCAAGAAGATTGATGAATCGCTGGATTTCATCGAAACCTCAGACTACGGTTACTGCGATTCCTGCGGTGTAGAGATTGGCATCCAGCGCCTGGAAGCACGTCCCACGGCCACCATGTGTATTGACTGCAAAACCCTGGATGAAATTCGCGAAAAACAACGCGCTTGATCGCTAGATAGAAGTTCACGAACACCAAGCCATTCAAACCGGTATAGTTTTTTCATAATCTCCATTTCCAGACCATCTGGCCTGCTTTATTTCGCTACATTGCAAAACCTTCCTATACGCGAGAGCGCATAGAACTGCGTGATGGTGATAATTTTGGGTTCTCCCCTGGCGGCAACGTCCTGTTAAAGTGGTGCGCAGAAACTGGCAAACAAATCCCGCTAAGTGCCGCTATCGCCGTATCTGTACTCTACTGGCTCGATGTACGCATTCCTGAATTTTTAAGATCGATGGTGAAAGACGAAAGATCGAAGATAAATGATGAAGGATGAAAGAGAAGAATCTGTAAGAATCAGCATATAATCTGACAGAATTGGCCATTGAATTAGAACTCAACCGATATGGCAACGGATGGCTATTATCGGCCCAGCTGGAGGAAATTATTCTTTTGCCCAGTTTTCATTCCTACGTAACGGGAGATCGGGTTGCTTGTTAAGAAACCCATTCTGCTCAATGAGCGCCATCATGGTCTCATCTGAATCAGTCATAACGAAGACGGGACTTTGGTACATAGGACGTCGTATGAATTTAATGTGCCAGCCAAATGCCGTCATACGATGGTATGTAAATAGTTGTGCTTCGTTCAAATACCCCAGCGGGTCATCGGGTATCGGCTTCACCCCTTTTCGTTTTTCTTCCTGTTCCATCAGCCAGTATATCTCTATGATTCAATTGAGGTGTTGTTCTTAATAATAGAGATCTGATTAATACACCCAATAAAAATAAATGTAAATGATATTTATCAAGGTAGTCTGAAATTCAGCAACGGATCCAGACTGTGTGAAAACTCTGAATCAGAATTATCGGTGGAGAATTCCAGCCAGTTTATCTTCAAATTAGCGTAAATTTTGGATGATCTATCTATTGTTGAAGTACAAAAAATTCGGTTAAATTCTAACAAAAGAATAAATAAATAAAAATACCATGCTTTCTCCTGATTTGGTTTTCAGGGAGAGCATCACGGAAGTATAATTACGATGATAGGGGGCGGTTGATTTTGCGCTTACGATAAAGTGAACTCCAATGCTACGAGCAATATGTAAAGATAACTGACCTTGCTATGATTGGATATTGGCAGTTCAGCGACGAAAGGCAGATATTTCCATACTGCCTGGAAGTCAGGGGGGTTGGCCTTTTAAAAAAAATTAATTCATGTGCGAGTATTCAGAATACAGCCGTTCCAGGGTTTTCTGGTCGTACATGGAATCACTACCAAGAACCTTCACCATTGTATCGTATGTTGCCTGATGTTCTTTATCCATAAAAACTGATTTTTGAGCATCATCTTCTTTTTCCAGCCATTTCACAGTCAGAAAGGAATAAATTGATGTTTTCATTCTCAGCGCTCCTGGGAATTTTACATATTAATGTTTCAATTCGGACACTACTAATACGACCTTAGCAATCACTCGTTACAATTGTATGACAGGGATATAAAAAGATTTCTCTATGTTACGAGTTGGTCTAGATCTTGTCTGTGTCAATTATCATTCAGGCAATAAAAAACCCACCGAAGCGGGTTTAGTAGAAGCTATGAGATTTCTTTCTACAATATAAATTACTCTGTATTTGAAATTCAGTCTGCCTTCAATTTTGATGGTTTTGGTGTATTTAGATAAACATAAATGACCATTATGCTCGCTATTATTGCGCTTATACCCAGATCATTCAGCCTATTACGCGATACAGCAATAACAACGAGTAGTAAAATCAATAAAAGTGTATTTCGTCGTAATGGCCAACGTTCACTGCTGGTCTGGGCCTGTTGTGCGATAAGCAACACCGGTAACAGGTATAGTGTAATGCTCACTCCAAAGAGCAGTGTAATATCAGGGATGGTCAGATTGCCTACGATATTTTGTCTTAGTGCCGAGGCGAATAGCGCTAAGCCGATAAATATGAACAAATGACCATAAATAATAAGATGAGCCGCGCCCAGCTCCCGATTTATGACAACACGCTCAAGCACTTCAAAATAGTGCCACCAGACTGCAGCAAGACTGATAAAGCCAAGCAAGGCAATCGTTAATACACTCACTGTCATATCTTGAGGGTTAAGTGCACTGGTTAAACTTGCAACAGATTCACCGAGCAGGATGAGAATTAATAAACCAAATCGTTCTGGCAAGTGGTGTTTGTGAACGCTGGTTATTTTAAGCAGTGGCCGGCAACGAAATGTGGTCATAAAATCAACCAGTAAGCCTGCAGCCCAGAAGGCGTACATCCATGCCGTCGGTAAAAACGCAGAGATCAGCCACAGTGATGCGCCGACACTAAACCCGGCGGCAAGACAGGAAGTAACCGGACGCACTTCTTTATTTGAGAAATAGACACGTAAATACATCACCACCAGCAGAGCACGTATGGCAGCATAACTGAGGGCGAACATCTTGCCTTCACCATAAAAGGCATCCTTGATATAAACTGACATCAGGGTCACCAGAAACATTTGTCCAAGGGTCAGCAGACGGTCGGCCACGCCGTCATCATAGAACCGTGTTGCATACAGTGC
Source organism: bacterium BMS3Abin11 (assembly GCA_002897635.1). Classification (NCBI taxonomy): domain Bacteria; species bacterium BMS3Abin11. The sequence goes on from BDTD01000007.1 coordinate 33,557, forward strand.
GTGGCCCGTCCATGCCCACCACACTGGAACAAACAGGGCAATAAACACTATAAATTCTGTCAGCCCCAAATGACCATCATGCCCATGAGTCACCAGGTGCGCCAGCTTTGCGATAACCACCACATAAATAAGATCGTAAAACAGCTCCAGCCAACTGACCTTGTGTTTATCCATGGCGGATTGCAATATCTTTTTCATTTATGAGTGTTTCTACAAACCTTGTTTGCCGGATGCTCCTCGCCTGGAATAAATCCGGAGTCGGATCATAATCAGATAAAATTTATTATTTGCTTTTGAACCCGGCGGCAACATGGCTGCCATCACAAAAAGGCTTGTTCTCAGAAGCACCACATCGGCATAACGCTACTTCTGCTCCCTGCCAGGCAACCCGACCACTACCGCTTTTGATTGTAATATTACCGGATAACAACAGAGGGCCATCTTCCAGTGGGGTGATTTTTAATTTCCCGCCTTTCTTTGTGAGGCCTTCACCCTTCTCACCAACCGCACCGTAATCCCTGAAGCCAATTGCCTCGTGGCTGTTATCACAGAACGGTTTATTTTTTGAGTGCCCGCAGCGGCACAACGCAACTCTGAACACAACCCCTTTCATGTCATCGGCTGAGCCTTCAATATCAAGTTCACCTCGAACAAAATAAGGGCCGTTATAGCTGACAACTACACTATTTTCCTGATCCGGACTCTCTTTAACCGTTTTCTCGTTGCTTTCATAGGTCAATGCACCACTTGGGCATCGTTCCACGACATCAATCACATCTTCTAAAGTAACAAGATCAGGTTGACACCAGGGCTGACGCCCAGTAACGAACAACTCACCTTTTGCTTGTCCACATTCCGCGACATGAATACAGAGGCGTCCATCCCATTCGACATTAATTTTTGTTCCGGGAAAGGTATATTTTTCATTTTCACTCATGTTCTACTTCTCCTTATTCAAGGGAACCTCTGATCAATTATGCCATGCCTCTGCGAGACCTGAAGCGTGCAGCTACAAAGCGTGCTTCGCAGCGAATGGCCCGGTCCTTTGCAAGAAGCACAATACCGTAGATGTGCGCTTCAGGCCTCGCCCTGCGGGGCTTACTGTCTGATTCACACTCTGCGTTGTCACTTTTCACCAGGCCCAGGCATGCCTTCAAAGTTCCGCCTTGATTGTGAATCAGACTGTAAGCCAGAGGTATGGCATAATTGATCAGAGGTTCCCAAGGTATTTATTTATAACATCTCCAGTATATGCTCCTGAAGTAAATCACTATGGTAAATCAAACATCATTGCAACACTGTTCCTGGTAGCAGTAAACTCAACAATATCAACTTCTTTTAGAGTAATACCATCACCTTCGTTCAATTGATCACCATTCACGCTGATGACACCAGAAACAATATGCACATATATCGTTCGCCCTGATCCAGGTGAATGTGAAGTGGATCGATCCGCTTTCAAATGCATCTGATAGAGACAGGCATCCTGATGGATCAGGAAGGAGCCATCACGGGCATCGGGAGAAGCTATCAATTGCAGGCCTTCCCGGGTTTCAAACTGTTTTTGCTGGTAGCCGGGTTCGATACCCAGCACATTGGGCTGAATCCAGATTTGTAAAAACTCCAGTGGTTCGGTGCTTGAGGGATTATATTCACTGTGGGTAACACCTGTCCCTGCACTCATGAGCTGGAATTGACCCGCGTGTAATCTTACAATATGACCCATGCTGTCCTTATGTTCAATGGTTCCTTTTTTAACGTAACTGATAATCTCCATATCCTCGTGTGAGTGTGTCGCAAAACCCTTGCCGGGCGTAACCCTGTCATCATTGATTACGCGTAATACTGAGATCCCCATGTGTTTGGGATCGTAATAATTCGCAAATGAAAATGTGTGACGAGTCTTTAACCAGCCGTGGTCAGCCGATCCACGCTCAACGTTGTGTCGAATATCAATCATGGTAGTCCTCCAGGTTGTATTGTTTAAGGGCACCTCTATTCATGAATTAATAGAGGTACCCTTAAACTATGATCCAGCATATCTCTTCATTAAGAGTAAATAAATATGCTATAAAGATACTATTTGTTTCTTATTAGTTGACAATATGGATCGATTAAAGAATATGGCCCTCTTTGTAGAGGTGGTGAACGAGGGCAGTTTCACGGCTGCAGCAGAGAAAGCAAGCCTGTCTCGCGCGCAGGTCAGTAAATCGATCATGCAGCTGGAAGAACATCTCGGTACACGTTTACTTAACCGGACTACCCGTCGGATCAGCCTGACAGAAATTGGACACATATACTATGAACGCTGCATAGCCATTTTGCACGACATAGAAAAGATTGAAGAGCTTGCAGGGGAACAGACAAGTAAACCGCAAGGTACGCTGACCTTAAATGCACCAACCTCATTTGGTGTCCTGCATTTAAGCGAGGTGATTCCACGCTATATTAAACAGCACCCTGAAGTGCAGGTATCACTGAAACTCTCGGATCGCTTTATTGATGTAGTTGCAGAAGGCTTTGATCTCGGCATCAGAATTGCAGAACTCGAAGACACGAGTCTTATCGCGCGTAAAATTGCACCCTGCAAACGTGTATTTTGTGCCTCCCCCGAATATCTAAAACAAAAGAGTATTCCCAAAGTTCCAAAAGATCTGGTAAATCATGATTGCCTGATTTACTCGAATGAGCTGAAATCCGATAGCTGGAAACTGCATGGACCAGAGGGTATTAATTCCATCAAGGTCAATGGTCCTGTGTGTGCGGATAACGGTGATATTCTGAAAGCTGCCGCTGTTTCAGGGCTTGGTATTACATTACTTCCCACATTCATTGTGGGCCCTGACATTTGTGCAGGACGACTGCAACAAGTTCTGCCAGACTATTGTCCCCCTGAAATATCTATCTATACCATTTTTCCTTCACATCGTTATCTGCCGGCAAAAGTAAGGACTTTTGTTGATTTTCTTTCGGATTACTTTGGTGATAACCCGAACTGGGATCAGTTTAGTAAAAAAAATGTTGCTGATTAGCGACCACATTACAGGGGGTGTAGAATTTTATTTTCAAAATAGGAGTTTTCTACAGCCTCGTCAGGCTTTGTTGCGGATTTTGGTTATTTTCTCAATATATTCAACGCCCCATTCTTGAAGTGTTTTAAGTATCGGGGTAAGAGTCAGTCCAAAATTTGTCAAGGAATATTCCACTTTTGGTGGAATCTCCTGAAATATTTTTCTATTTATAACTTGGTCAGCCTCCAGTTCTCTGAGCTGTTTTGTTAACATTCTTTGTGTAATACCAGGAATAAGGCGTTTCAGCTCATTAAAACGCCGGGTATCATTTTTCAAATGATAAAGAATTATTCCTTTCCATTTTCCACCTATTACCGCTAATGCTGCTTCTACAGGACATCCAAAACTGCAGCCTGGTCTTTCATCACTCATGATTTAATTCTCTCTTAACAGTATACATTTTGTGCCTACGTTACAAAAATGTGCGTTCTTACATGATTCGCACTTATGGCATATTATCAGGCTTCCTCATTAACTTTGCTTTGGAGACAGGTATGGATACAAAAGATACAATCAAGAGTCGTCGTGCCATTAAAGAATTTAACAGTGAACATGTAATGACGGATGAAGAAGAAAAGGAATTGTTATCACTGGCTATGTTATCGCCGACGGCATTCAATATACAACACTGGAGGTTTGTGGTTGTAAAGGATAATGCGTTAAGAGAACAAATAAAAGAGGCTGCCTGGGGCCAGGCACAGGTAACGGATAGCTCCTTGTTCATTATCATGTGTGCGGATCTAAAAGCATGGGAAAAGAATCCTGCTCGATATTGGGTTAACGCGCCAAATGAGGTTCAGGATTTTGTGCTCCCTGCTATTGATGCTTATTATAGAGGGAAAGACCAGGTTCAAAGGGATGAGACGATGAGATCCTGTGGCATTGCCGCTCAAACCTTAATGCTTGCCGCAAAAGAAATGGGCTATGATTCCTGTCCCATGGATGGTTTTGATTTTGAGAAGGTTGCGCAACTTATTGCTCTTCCCGATGATCATGTAATAACGATGTTTGTTGCCATCGGTAAAGCCGCGAATGATGTATGGCCAAGAGCCGGCCAGCTTGACATGAAGGAAGTTGTAATACGAGACGGATTTAAAAAATAGCCCTAACAGGCTTTTTATTCTTTTCAGTAGAATGTGTTGTTGGTAATCATCGCAAATCTTCAATAAACTCAGGCCGAGAAAGCATGAGTATAAGAAGGATAAACGCCCTTTTTTCCAACGTCCAGGAGGTAGTTTACGGGTACTGGACAGCCATTCACCCTGCTATCGCCACAAAAAAACTTGCCGAATTGTGCACCACGTCCTATGCGGTAGATGGACTTACGTTCCTGACCTTACCCCAGCCAAACCCGAGCATTCCTGAACAGGCGCATCCAGCCACTGTCCTCACCCCAATCAGCAGGGTGCCACGAGTTGGCGACGGTACGAAATACCCGCTCAGGATGCGGCATCATCACAGTGAAACGGCCATCTTCCGTCGTCAGCCCGGTAATACCTTGTGCGGAACCATTGGGATTGGCAGGGTATTTTTCGGTTTTCACCCCGTAATTATCGACAAAATACATGGCGACTATGACATTCTGCTGGTTTTTATTGGCAACAAACTCCGCTCGTCCCTCGCCGTGCGCTACGGCAATTGGCATGGTAGAACCTGCCATGCCTGACATGAAGATAGACGGGTTCTCGGGGATGCTGACCAGAGAACTGCGTGCCTCGAACTGCTCGGATTGATTATTAACGAATCTTGGCCAGTTTTCTGCACCCGGAATAATCTCTTTCAATGAGGCCATCATCTGGCAGCCATTACAGACACCCAGTGCAAAACTATCTTCCCGCTCAAAAAAATGGCTGAATACATCGCGTACCTGATTATTATAAAGAATCGACTTTGCCCAGCCCCCACCAGCACCGAGTACATCACCATAGGAGAAACCGCCGCATGCGACCAGTCCCTGGATCGATTCCAGTGTTTCACGACCACTCAAAATATCACTCATGGTGATATCTACCGCATCGAAACCGGCACGATCGAAGGCCGCTGCCATCTCCAGTTGTGAATTGACCCCCTGCTCCCGCAAGATGGCCATTTGCGGACGCTTGCCGCTGTTGATATAGGGCAGACTGATATCATCGGATGGATCGAAGCTCAGCCTGGCATGTAAACCAGGGTCTTTCTGATCCAGCAGTTGATCAAATTCCTGTCGGGCATTGTCGGGATTATCACGCAGCGTTTGTATGCGCATACTGGTCTCACTCCAGACCCGATGGTACTCGGTACGAGAGCCATGCAGACAGACACTGCCTGCCTGAGAGAACGAGATTTCATCATTGTCGACCGGTGCGCCGATGATATGGGTGTGGGTGCCATCTGACAGGCCTTCGAGCGCAAATATAGCAATCACCTGTACAAGATTATGCCGTTGAATCTGTATCACGGCTCCCAGCTCTTCATTGAAGAGTATATTCGCTGCAGTATTGCCTAATGTATCCAGATTGATCGCCAGTCCACAGTGCCCAGCAAAGGCCATCTCTATCAGGCAGGCAAATAAACCACCATCGGAGCGATCATGATAAGCCAGTAACATGCCCATTTCGTTTAGGTTTTGTATGGCGCTGAAAAACCCGCTCATATCTGTGGCCTGATCAAGATCAGGACATTCATTGCCCAACTCGCTATACACCTGCGCCAGACAGGAGCCACCCATGCGATTACTACCACGGCCAAGATCAATAAAGATCAGATCTGTTTCACCCTGATCAAGCATCAGTTGTGGAGTCAGCGTTTTGCGCACATCCAGCACGGGTGCAAAGGCGGAAATGATTACGGACAGCGGTGCGGTAACAGAATGCTCCTCGCCCTGTTCCTGCCACACAGTACGCATAGACATGGAATCCTTGCCAACTGGAATGGATAGACCCAGCGCCGGGCATAAATCCATACCGACGCTTTGCACGGTATCAAACAAATTGGCATCTTCACCCTCATGACCCGCAGGTGCCATCCAGTTGGCAGAGAGTTTGATATCCGTTATATCCTTGATACGCGAGGCGGCGATATTGGTCAGAACCTCACCTATCGCCATGCGGCCACTGGCAGGACCATCAATTAATGCAAGAGGGGTGCGTTCTCCCACCGCCATGGTTTCACCGGTGTTCTGTTTTAGATTTGTGGCCGTTACTGCCACATCTGCTACTGGCACCTGCCAGGGGCCTACCATCTGATCACGGCATACCAGGCCAGTCACACTGCGATCACCGATAGTGATCAGGAATGACTTACTGGCAACGGTAGGCAGGCGCAATACGCGCATGGCAGCTTCATTCAGGTCTATATTTTGTGTATTGAAAGCAACAAGCTCAGACTTCTTATGCTGTACATCACGTAGCATTTTCGGTGGATTGCCCAGCAATACATCCATCGGCATATCAATTGGCCAGGCCAGATCACGACAGGCTGTTGAGCTACCAGCAGGCTCATCCACAAAGTGTTGATCATGCAAGCTCAGTTGCCGCTCTTCAGTGGCTTTCCCGACCACCGCATACAGGCATCTTTCACGCTCACAGATCTGTTTAAAATCTTCCCAGTACTGGTCGGCAATCGCCAGTACATAACGTTCCTGTGATTCATTACTCCACAGTTGCATCGGCGACATGCCCGGCTCGTCATTTAAAATATCGCGTAGTTCAAAACTGCCCCCGCAACCTGAGTCATTCACCAACTCCGGCAAGGCATTGGATATACCCCCTGCGCCGACATCGTGGATTGACAGGATGGGACTATCTCCAGCCTTTTCACAACAGCGGTTGATAACTTCCTGACAACGGCGCTGCATTTCAGCATTGCTGCGCTGCACAGAAGCAAAGTCGAGATCCTCGGAGCTGGTGCCGGAAGCCATGCTTGAGGCCGCACCACCGCCCAGACCGATCAGCATAGACGGGCCGCCCAGTACAACTATTCGACTGCCGTCAGGTATTTTAGATTTTTCAGTGAATCCTGCCTGTATTGAACCCAGACCACCAGCCAGCATTATCGGCTTGTGGTAGCCACGTACTTCACCGGATGGCAATGCCTGCTCATAGCTACGGAAATAACCACAGATATTCGGCCGGCCAAATTCATTGTTAAACGATGCGGCGCCTATGGGGCCTTCGAGCATGATATCCAGCGCACTGGCAATACGTTCAGGCTTGCCATAGTCTTTCTCCCAGGCCTGTAATGCATCAGGCAGTCTGAGATTGGAGACGCTGAACCCACAAAGCCCTGCCTTGGGTTTGCTGCCGCGGCCGGTTGCTCCTTCATCGCGTATCTCACCGCCCGATCCCGTTGCAGCACCGGGATGCGGCGCAATGGCCGTCGGGTGGTTATGGGTTTCCACCTTCATCAGGATATGCGCATCGCCCTCCTGCCAGCAGTAGTGACGACCATCTTCATTTAGCCGGAAGTTTGCCGTTTCATAGCCGCTGATAACTGAAGAATTATCGCTGTAAGCAACCACAGTTCCCTGTGGATGGCTTTCGTGAGTATTACGGATCATGCCGAACAATGACTTCGATTGTTCTACACCATCGATTATCCAGTCGGCATTAAAAATTTTGTGGCGGCAGTGTTCTGAGTTTACCTGTGCAAACATCATCAATTCTACATCGGTCGGGTTCCTGCCCAGTTCAGTAAACGACCCGACCAGGTAATCAATCTCGTCTTCTGACAGCGCGAGTCCCCATAGCTGGTTTGCTTCTAATAATGCGTTCTTGCCTTCGTTAAGCAGATCGACACAGCGCATGCTGGCAGGACTGTGCTGTTCAAATAGCAGTTCAGCCTTATCCAGTGAATCGAACACAGACTCCACCATACGGTCATGAATCAACGCATGAACTGTTTCCTTCTCAGGCGCTTCCAGAATACGATGATCTCTGGTGCTGACATGCCAGACTACACCACGCTCTATGCGCTGTACCTTTTCCAGGCCACAATGACGGGCTATGTCAGTTGCCTTGGTGGACCAGGGAGAAATCGTTCCGGGTCGCGGGATAACCAGAAAATGCTGACCGGAGACATCCATTTCATGGCGAGTCGGACCATAATCAAGAATAACGGACAGATGGTCGAGTTCGGCTGCATCCAGGTCGCTAGAAATATTAACAAAATGACGGTAGCTTGCAGAAAGCTCATCCAGATCAGTAATTTTTACCGACAGCAGACTCCGCAGCTTGTTGAGTCGAAAATCGGAGATGGCAGGTGCACCCTGCAATGACAGAAAACCCATGAAATCAACCCGGCCTCAGTTCAAAAAGGAAAAACTTGGGAACCTCTGATAAATTCTGGACGAAGTACATTAACGCCTAAAATATCCAGGTTTGAGGCGCAAATCGCACGTAATAGCTAGCAATTGCGAAGGTTTTCAGCGAAAAAACTGGTTATTTTAGGCGTGAGATACGAGTTCACGAATTAATCAGAGGCTCCCTTATCTTAACTGTTCATAAAGCAATTTTACTATTTGTGTGACCACCTTATCGGGTGCTGCAGTACCGCTTTTTGTCAGCACATCAACCTTCGTTTGCTCGCCGTCCGCTGTAAGCAATATCTGATAGATATTATCTTCTGTAGTATCCTTATTTTTCCTGAACATTTTACTGAAGAATCCGGGTTTCTTATCATGCAGCTCAGGATTGGCATAATCAACGAAATACATCCATTTACTCATATCCCTGTCTTCTACGTTGAAACCAACTCTGTCCAGTGTCTGGCCAACCCTGCGCCATGCTATATCAATGGTATTATTGACTATCAATCTGGGCTGACCATTTTCAGTCTTGACGATGCTGGCCCGGTCTGCTGACTTATTTGCCTTTGCCAGACTCGTTGCCGTAGCAGCTTCACTGGCACCCATTTTGATCATTAACAACGAGAGCATTTCAGCTTCAATGTTAGGATCAGGGGGTACAGCCTCCCACACAGTACTGACAGGATCCACGTTGTTATCACTAACCACCTTTTCTACCATACCTTTGTACGTTATATATATATCAGTGGTGCCCTTGATGCGGCCAGGTTCAATTCTGATAAGATATTTATCTCGACTGCTGGTGGTGTAAATGGATCCTAAATATTTGTTTAGAAATTTTTGTGATCCACGCAAGACACCGGATGCATAGTTGTTAGCCCAGGTCGTTTCCAGTATCCCGGCATCCTTGTCCTCTCGCTCCAGTGCCAAACCAGAGGACAGAATGAAATCCCGCACATCCGACCATGTCGCAGAATAAGATTGATATACAACCAGCCAGCGCTGAGAACCGGCACGCTCTATGTACATCTTCGGCCCATTATCAGATCTTTTCAATGATGTTGGTTTAGCAACAGGCTTCGTCGTTCCGCTAACATCCGAGACAGTATTTTTTACCGTTGCAGATGAGGCTTTCTGTCCACTGGCAGCCGTAGCAGATTTTTGCTCATAAGCTGGGACACTGAGACTTTTGTCAGAGGCATCGGAACTGAGATCTGGGGGGATTTCCAGAGCTGAACGTTCTCTGCTTTCACGATAGTCCGTCAGCACTCTCTGTTTCGGCTCTTTATCCTTTTTTGACCAGCTGCAACCACTTGATAAGACAACTATAAAAGCAAGTAAAATGATTTTAGTAAAAGATTTTTTCATCGTATCTGTTTGTCACTTTAAATAATTCAAAAACGTATATGCGGCTGGATTACTATACTAAATATCCAGCCCTTACTAAACCAGCGATTCTGGTATCTGCATGCTTTTTAATGCGTATCGGCCTTCCCCATTGCATCCCGAACACACTGATGATTTTCACTGGACAGCGCGGTCAGAGGCAGACGTATACCCGCTCCAATCAATCCCATCTGCTGCACCGCCCATTTGACAGGTATCGGATTGGCTTCAACAAACAAGTCCCGGTGTAACCCTGTAAGTGGCTGATTTACAGACTCTGCGTGCTGCCGATCCCCCTGTCGCGCAAACATTATCATTTCATGCATGGCCGCCGGCATAACATTTGCTGTCACTGAAATTACCCCATCACCGCCTGCCAGGACAAATTCCATCGCGGTCGCATCATCCCCTGAATACAGGGCGAATTCATCCGGCCGGTGTTTTACCAGCCATGCTACACGCCTCATATCACCTGTTGCATCCTTGAGGCCAACGATATTAGGTATTTCAGCCAGCCTCATGCTTGTCTCATCAGACATGTCACAGGCTGTGCGCCCGGGAACATTATAAAGTATTTGCGGGACATCAACAGCTTCCGCAATGGCTTTGTAATGCAGATAAAGGCCTTCCTGGCCAGGTTTGTTGTAGTATGGCGTCACGAGCAGGCAGGCATCAACACCCAATTCGGCAGATCTGGCCGTCAACGTGATGGCTTCTCGGGTAGAGTTCGCGCCGGTACCGGCAATTATGGGAATTCGACCATTTGCCAGGCTGACCACCTGTCTGACCACATCACAGTGCTCATCAACATCCAGCGTAGCAGATTCACCTGTAGTACCAACAACAACTATCGCATCGGTGTGGTTGTCTATGTGGAATTCAACCAGACGCTCGAGAGCTGCCTGATCAATATTGCCGACCTCATCCATAGGCGTGACGAGGGCAACAAGGCTACCGTAAATCATGTTAGTTGTCCGCAAATTTAACTAAGCGGGCAATATTACTGTGCTACCCGGTGATTGACAAGAAAAGACGCCTGCCAAAAAGCGAGGCGTCAACAAAAAAGGAGAATAATAAAGAGAAAACTATTTCTTAGGGAAAATCTGATTTATTTGAAGAAACCCGTTATTGCACCCTACGGGTATTTCCTCAGCTACTTCTGTTGCGAGCACCAAAACGCGGCAAGCTCTCTATCTATGTTAAGAAACAGTCGTTTAGAGATTGCTACGTCACTACATTTCTCGCAATGACGAATAAATCAGAGATTCTCCAGGAGTCTGTCGGACTTAGGTAGTCGTAGCGAGCATGGTGGGAGAACGAGGACAAATGATCATGATTTTGAGGTGCATAGTGAGCCTACGCAGCGAAAAATCAGGGACATTTGTCCTCGTTCTCCCATCAGCGCAGTAGATTATCCCTAAGCCCGACAGACTCCTAAGCTGCGTGCTCGGTCAATGACTCCCTTAGCGGTGCATTGACAAACTCCCGGTGACCATCGTCATATTCGATTTCCACTTCAGCTTCTTTCAGCCAGTGTAGACAGGGCACGTCAGTACGATAGGGAACCAGCCCATTGCTCAGTAATTCGGGATGCCCATAAAGAATTTCGTCTGTGAGCGGTATAAATATGTTTATCGTCATGATTTTTCGCTCCTGTAATCTGTTGCTTCACTGAAGGATTTCAATAATCTGAAAGCCTGTAGATTTCCTTAGGTATAGTGAAGCAGATCGGACTGGCAGCAGAACCCCGAAGGAATGGCAATATGATGTATAATTATGGTGAAAAAATGGTTTTTTCACAGGACGCTGACTTCGCCCCCATACTGATATACTGTTGCGCGCGAAAACTATGGAGCACCTGCCTTTATGAGTAAAAAAATTGCCATCGTCGAAGACGATCCTGATCAACGTGAAAACTATGCTGATGCCATGACTATGCATGGCTTTGAAGTAACTACCTACCCAAACAGGCGTGAAGCGTTGAAAGGATTCAAAGACGAACTGCCAGATCTGGCAATACTGGACATCATGCTGGAAGACGAACCCGACGGTGGATTCGACCTGTGCCGTGAGTTGCGAAGCATGTCCAGGAATCTACCTATTATTTTCCTGACCGCACGCGACAACGATATTGACACAGTATCAGGCCTGCGCCTGGATGCATGGGATTACCTCACAAAACCGGTAAATTTACAGTACCTGGCCGTACGTGTGTCCTCATTATTCCGTATCGTTGATACCCTCAGTGCTCACACAACCACCAATGACAAGGTTTATCGACTGGGTGATTTGATGGTTGACCAGCAAAGCATGTCCATCACCTGGAAAGACCAGCCATTGAATCTCACGCTGACAGAATACTGGCTGGTAGAATCGATGTCGCGGCATCCCGGCCATGTGCGCACCTATGATCACATGATGCAGGTTACCCGGCAAAGCATGGTTGAGCGTAATACTATTAATGGCTATATCAGAAGAATTCGTAACAAGTTCAAGGAAATTGACAGCAACTTTGACTCCATTCAGACCGTTTTTGGTGTTGGCTATCGCTGGAAAAGCTGAGGGCCCTGAATGATTCGGGTAAGTATCCGCTACAAATTACTACTGGTCATCCTGACCCTGCTGTTGATCCCCTGGATGGGCTACCAATATGTCAGGGAAATGAAGTCATTTGCCCTGCAGGGGCAGGAAGAAGCACTCCTACTAACAGCCGGCGCCATCGCCACCGTACTGCACGACCGGCCGGAGCTGTTTTCGCCTGAGAAAAGCGGCCCGGCCGTCGACAGAGAAATCGGTGACCTTCAGGTAATGCGACTCGACCATCCCTTAACGATGGACGGCAAACTTGATGACTGGGGAAAACTGGCCGAAAATGCCGGCCATTATTCAATCCCCAAATTATTAAAGAAGCCAGAAAGAGACGAAAGCGATCTATCATTTAATCACGTACTCGGCAGTTGGGGGCGCTATCTGTATGCCCTGTTCATAGTGCAGGATGACCGGGTTATATACCGTGATACCAGCTACCGGCGGCTGGATAACAGCGATCATCTGCGGATCTATTTACGCGACGAAAACGACAAAATGACCCGATATGCTGTGGTGGCTGCAAAACCTGGCCGCATGGATGTATATGCTATGGATGAAGATTGGCGTTACCCACTTACCGGTGATCCGATATACAGTATTGTCGGCTATTTCAGGCCGCTGAAAAACGGCTACGCGATAGAACTCCGAATTCCACGCGATATGGTGTCCGGTGATGCTCGCCTGGCTATTGCAATAGCCGATGTCGATGATCCGAAGGAACGAAAGGTGGAAACCGTACTCGGTATTTCTGCCGCCAAGAACACTACCAAACTTGGCAAAGTACTGATTCCTTCCCCGGAGATCGACAGGATTCTCCATGGCCTGGACAAACCCGGTACACGAATCTGGGTCATTGACCAGAATAAATATGTTCGGGCACTAGTCGGCGACCTTTCTACTACACAATATAAGGCAAATAAACTCCGTGGCTCCAACATGAAGACACTGCAACTGTGGATGAATAAACTTCTTAAACCCGTATTCAGATTAATACTGAATCCACCTGTAGCAGAGTTTAAAGACCTTCCCGATGACACTCGCGAACGAAATGAGGCTGTTATCTATCAGGTACTGGAAGGAAAACCGGCAACCGACCGGCGCCCAAGTATCGATAAAAAGGTAGAGTTGCTGATGGCAGCGCACCCCATTTTTAATAATGACAAAATCATGGGTGCTGTGATCGTCGAGCGTAGCAGCAATAACGTGGTCGCCCTGCAGAACCAGCTGCTACAGAATCTGATTGCTGTAACGGTAATCGTCTTTGCGCTTGTTGGCGCCGCCCTGATGACCTTCGCCTGGCGACTGACCCGACGCATTAGACGCCTCAGCATGGCCAGTGGCCATGCCATCAACCCGGAGGGACGGCTACGCTTAGAACATGGGTTACCCGATACAAAGGCGGGTGATGAAATCGGCGACCTGTCACGTAGCATTTCGGACATGCTGACACGTCTGGCACATTACACACGGTATCTGGAGCGCATGCCAGACACCCTTGCCCATGAACTGAACAACCCTCTAAACGTAGTCAATTCATCACTGGAGAACCTTGGCACTCTACATCCTGACATTGGAAAAAGTAAATATATGTCACGCGCCCGAAACGGAGTAAACAGACTGGGCTCATTGCTGGCCAGCCTGACCGAAGCCGGCAACCTGGAAGAGGCACTGGAGAGCGAACACCACGAAAAATTCAATCTCAATAAGATGCTAGCCATGTTCATAGAGGGCTATAAGGAAAGTCACCCGGAGTTCAAACAGGGCTTTATCACCCAACTGCCCGAATACCAGGTTATCCTCGAAGGCAGCCCTGATCATATTGCACAAATGATGGATAAACTGCTGGACAATGCAATGGATTTTTGTGTACCAGGCCAACCTGTATCTTTCTCCCTCAGCGTCTGGCACCATCTGGCAATTATCAAGATTATGAATATCGGCAAAACCTTACCTGAAGGCATGGAAGAACGGCTCTTCGATCCAATGATTTCGCTACGTCAAACAGGCGCATCACGTTCACACCTGGGCATGGGCCTGCATATCGTACGATTGATAGCCAATGCACATGGCGGGACAGTAGCCGCAAGAAATAATGAAGCGGGTAACGGGGTGGTCTTCGAGATCAGGCTGCCGTTTGCCTGAAAAGACACGATTAACGGTTCACGCTTTAATGTATTACGTAAATCGTAAGACCGTAAACCGAAAATTTATTTTTTAATGCTGCTTTGATCCCAATGTACAGTGCAATCAAGTAGTGATAGTACCGATATCAGATCGTTGCGGCTGCCACGGCCCAGCACTTCTACCGGGCGAAGGTTGTCCAGATGACGATTCTTCTGTTTGATCCAGAACAGGGCCATTTGAGGATTAGTAGGATATGTTGTCCTTAAGGCATCACTGATATGTGCCAGAATCGAAACCCGCTGCTGGATCTGTTCATCATCAGGAAAGGGCTTGTTATCGCGGTGCTGCCGTAATATACGCGTGCGCGTTCCTTCTGGAAAACCCAAAACCCGTATCTGCTGTTCAGCATCCAGCCCGAACAGATCAAGCATACGAATTATGCCCTGTGTCCGCTGCATTTTCTTTTCCCGCAATTCCTGATCCATAATATACCACCTCTATAGAGTCTTAAGGGTGCCCACTATTAATTCTGGATATGTCAAATTGATATTCATGAATTTATAGAGGTGCCCTCTCATCTGATATAAACTCTGTGTTTCTCAGAAAAATAGTCGAGCGCGACTATATATCACAATGCAGCCTGGCATCAAAATCAGAGGCTCCTTTAACCCCATGTCCGACTTACCCTCTTCACAACTGCTGAAAATTTCGGATCTGATTGTGGCAATTGAAGACCGGATACTGTGTCGGTCATTATCTGTTTACATGTCTGCAGGTGAAACCTGGTCTATTCTCGGCCCTAATGGATCGGGTAAAACCACCCTGCTGCTGACACTGGCTGGCCTGCAAGCTGCCCGGTCGGGGGAAGTACTACTGGATGGAGAGGTAATTTCATCTTACAGCTCACGGCAACTCGCTGTGCTGCGCAGTATGCTTTTTCAGAAAACCGATGACGCCTTTCCCGCGACGGTTATGGAAACAGTATTATCTGGGCGCCACCCACACATCCCTTACTGGCAAACCGAGACAAATGCAGATTTTAAAATTGCGCAACAGGTACTCGACAAAGTCGATATGGCTGGTTTAGAAGATCGTGATGTCAACAACCTTTCCGGCGGCGAACGTCAGCGTGTTTCGATTGCCGCCTGTCTGGCACAGAACTCTCCTATCCGCATGTTTGATGAACCCGTCAATCATCTTGACATGAAACATCAGAATAGTATTCTTCGTCTGATCAGTGAAAATTATCAGCGGCTTAATCTGGTGGTGCTGCAGGATATTAATCAGGCATGGCGATATTGTAGCCATGCCTTGCTGTTATATCTGGATGGGTCGGTTGAAACTGGCAGTATTGAAGATATGTTGACTATTGAAAGACTTGAAGCTCTTTATGATTGCAGGCTGAAGATTTTACAGGATGGGGCTGATCGGTTTTATGTCCATTCATAAATGGGCTTGAGTACCAGACTAAGGACAAAGGACTAAGGACTAAAGATAAAGGACAAAAGAAAAAACCGTCATTCCGGCATGACTCCAGCCGGAATCCATCTATTTAAAAAAACCTGGAAACTGGCCTAAGCCGGCATGGCATAAAACTGGGTTTGTTTTCCTCCTTAGTCCTGAGTCTTTTGTCCTTTGTCTTTAGTCCTCAGTCCTTAGTCCTTTGTCTATTAGTCACTTCTGCCAAAACCCTCCGCCACAGCTCAAGTTTCTCATCAAAGCACATCGCTGCATAAGCTGGGCTGGTTGATGGCAATCTCTGGTAAAATTGACCGTATTGCTGAATCTCTTCCAGGCTAAGGACGTGTTTTTTATACAATCGTTCTGCCGCACTGCCATTAAAAAAGACCGCTTTAATCGATCTGTGAGCTGAAAATAAATGGACGAAATCATTCGCCTGCTCAGAAGTGGTCTCGATACTCGAATCCAGACTACCCACCCTTTTACACATTTTTAAAACATCCCAGATACCCAGGCCACAAGCTGTCAGCATAGTACAGCGTTCATCATAGTTGCTGCCCCGCTCAATACCGAATAATCCTTCCATAATCGTCCAGAATACATTTCGAGGGTGCGCATAATATTGCTGCTTCTGTAGTGAAGCGACACCCGGCATGGAACCCAGTATCAGGATTCTACAGTTCTTTTTTGCTACCGGATCAAAGCTTTTTATCATGCATCTCTCGCCAGGCGCAAGCCGGCAAACACATGGCGTTTTTCAGGCTGGTAGAAATTACGGAAGGATGGCTGGCTGACAGACTCTCCTGAATATGGACTGCGGCCTTTTAGCATGTAATGATCATCATCAAACCAGGGGCTTGAATAACGCTCATAAGGGAAAGCCCTGAAGCCTTCATAAGGAAAAAAGGTATTGGCACACCACTCCCATACCTTGCCGGTCGTATGCATGAGCGCTGGATCGGCTTTCATGGCAGCCTCCCATTCATGTTCATGCGGTAATCGATAACCAGCATAACGAGCAAAGGCATCGGCTTCATACCAGCTAAGTCCCGACACGGCTGCATCGGGATCAATATCAGAAAACCCCTCCTTGCTCAGTGCGCACCAGTTTCCCGAGACATCATCCAGCCAATATTCAGGCGCACGGATTTTAGAGTCCGTTATCCATTGCCAGCCTGCCCTGTTCCAGAAACTCTCATATTGATATCCAGCGGCCTGCATAAAACCCAGGTACTCTGCGTTACTAACCGGTTTCTCAGCAATCTGAAAAGTGGAGAGTCTTACTTCATGAACCGGTTGTTCGTTATCACAGGCCAGTACATCACTGGAGCCGACTTCGTATATGCCTTCAGCAAAAGATGCTGCTGGCGACACGGGTTCCAGTGCATTAAACTTTTTGGTCATTAAATTTGTTGCAGACTCTGTTTTCAATGCTTTCTGATACAATGCCATCTGCATGGTTTCCAGATGTTGCTGCCCGTGCTGCAGCAGAAACCAGGCTATATAGTCATTTTCAAGCAGAGGATGCTTTTGTTGGCTGGATAATAGATCAAACGATAAATTTTCCGCATCAGAAAAGTTATTTTTCAGTTTTGAAAAGTCAGTAATGCCCGGCAGCTTTCCACGTTCAGACTTATCAATCATTTCCGGAAAATAATACTGATGCAAATCTGCAGTCCTGCTGTTGTCACCAAGCACGGCTTCCCGCAACCAGTACTGTTCGATAAATGCAATATGCGCAAGATGCCAGCCTAACGGACTGAGATCAGGATGGTACTGAATACGTAGTTCATCCACAGAACAGGAGGAAAACTGTTTTATCAGCCGATCATGCAAAGACGATAGTCGATCTATACTAAGCCGAACCATGATTAGGCGACACTCAGCTTCTCTGTGCCTTGTTCACGGCAAGGCATCGGAACGCCACTGTAGCCATTCTACAGTAAGTTTCGATAACGAAGTCCGTGAAATGGCACAGAGAAGCCCGTAGGGAGGATCCAAAATGATCCAGCTCTGCGTTACGACTCTTGATAAGGGAATAACCATTATCTGCGAGTCGTGTCTTAATCTGAATCATTTTGGGTCCTCTGAGTGTCGCCTAATCATGGTTCGGCTTAGTAAGTACTTTATTCATAAATGGATTTTTTCCGGCTCATTACAGGCATCAAAAATCATTAATGACTGAGCTGCTACTTCTGTCCAGTCATCATCATCTGTCAACGGCTCAGAAGCGACAAGGCTTCCGCCAGGGAAAAGCGGTGGATTTACCGAATAATATAATGAAGGACAGTTACCATTGATTGCACATCGCAAGGCCCAGACTTTTCCGGGTATAGCGATGATAATATTCAATAGACCCCGTTCATCCTTTAACCATCTTTTTAGGCGGGCAACCAGTTCAATCAAAACAGAAGCCGGATCATTACTACCAGTTTCCCACATGATCTGCTTGAATAGAATAAACAGGTGCTCTGAATCGGTATTGCCTTCAATCAAATCTTCAAACTCAGGCTTAAATTCACGCCGCAGACATGACCTTAAAGTCCGGGAAAATTGATTTATGTAACCATTGTGCATGAAATGATACTTTTCATCCGCATAGGGCATGGTGTTGGCAAGATTAATCGGGATATTCGTAGTCGCGCTACGCACTACTGCTACCCATGTTTTAGATTCAAGCCCGCGACCAAGTTCTGGAAGGTTCGGATCCGTCCAGATAGGCATGGTCTGGCGATATCGCAATGGTTTGCCAAGCTGATCGAACCAGCCAAAGCCGTAGCCATCTGCATTCAGCCTGGCTTCCATCATTTCTCTTGGTGCCCATGACTGTTTCACCAGACTATGCTCCGGCTTGAGTAGTAATTCTTCAAGTCGCAAAGCTGGGCCAATATAAGCTGCAAGTCTGCACATAATATTTTCAGGTAGTAAGGGTATCTCTATTTACTCATGAATAATCATATTGAATCCAGAACCTGTCATATCCAGAACTAATAAAAGCCCCCTGTTGTTTATAACAGGTCACTAAGTATAATGAAAAAAATTTAAAAACAAAGGAAAGCTATGCAGGAAACAGCAGAATTAGACACAGGGCGATTCCAGTTAAACCGGTTGTCTTCAGACCAACACCTGAACTCTCTCGCTGAGGATGTTCGTCATGGACTGATGTCAGTGCCTCGGACACTGCCACCAAAATACTTCTATGACGAACGTGGCTCAAAACTATTTGATCATATATGCCAGACAGAAGAGTATTATCTGACGCGCGCAGAATCGACCCTCCTGAAAAGACATGC
Organism: bacterium BMS3Abin11; assembly: GCA_002897635.1. NCBI lineage: Bacteria > bacterium BMS3Abin11. The sequence goes on from BDTD01000007.1 coordinate 52,765, forward strand.
TGATGAAATCATTGCAACAACACGTCCCAATGCCATTGTTGAATATGGTAGTGGTACATCAGAAAAAACGGAAATCCTCATTCAGGCGGCTAACCTGCAATATGACTGGTTACACTACCTACCACTGGATGTTTGTGAAGAAATTCTTGTTGAGGCGGCCGATCGTCTGATTGAAAGATTTCCCGCGTTATCTATTGATGCCTGGCATGGCGACTTCGTTGATGGCATGGATCATTTTAAAAATGACCATGAACGTAGCCTCTATACATTTCTTGGCAGCTCACTGGGTAACCATTCTGAAAAAGAAGCAATAGGATTTCTCTGCAATGTAAGGAATACCATTAAAGATAGCGACTGGTTTCTTCTAGGTGTTGATATGGTCAAGGATCATGCCATTTTAAATGCTGCCTATAATGACAGCAGGGGCTATACAGCAGAATTCAACCTGAACTTACTCAATGTTCTTAACCAGGCGCTTGATGGCGACTTTAACAAAAAAAAGTTTAAGCACCATGCCTTTTTCGATACTGAAAATTCCCGTATCGAAATGCGACTGCAATCCTGTTGCCAGCAGGCCGTGACGCTTCGTGATATAGATCTGAAAATTGAATTTGAAGAAGGAGAGCATATCGTAACGGAGTACAGTCGCAAATATACGGCCGATTCTATACAGCAATTATTAAGCAAAGCAGGATTCAAACCACAGAACATCTATACCGGCAATAACAATGAATTTATGTTGATTCTTTCTAGTTGTTCAAAAGCAGATAAAGGATGAATGGTTTCAAGTTTCAGGTTTCAGGATGAAAGAGTAAACCACTACTTATGACCAGAAGCACCACACATCTAGCACCTAGAAAAGAACTTATTTCCTGGGCGATGTATGATTTTGCTAATTCTGGCTATACCACGGTTGTTTTAACCGCTATTTTTAGTGCCTATTTCGTTGGCGTTATTGCCGCTACTACGGATGGCACTAGTAATGGCACAGGAACCTTGCTGTGGAGTATAACCATTGGTATTGCCAATATATTGATACTTATTACAGCCCCTGTCCTTGGTGCGATTGCAGACTACTCCGCATCGAAAAAGAAGATGCTCGCCTATACCACCGCAGGTTGTATTGGGATGACGGCCCTGCTAGGATTTACTGGGCCGAACCAGCTTTTTCTCAGTATGTTTTTTCTGGCCGGCTCAGCTTTTTTGTTTGGTACGGGTGAGAATCTTATCGCTGCTTTTTTGCCAGAAATTGCCCCGCCAGATAAAGTCGGCAAAGTATCCGGCTTCAGTTGGGCACTCGGCTACATCGGTGGATTGTTTGTACTCACTGTGAGCCTGGCCTATATCGAGGTGGTAAAACCACTGGGGCAGACAGCAGAACAATATGTCCCAGTCACTTTATGGATTACTGCCCTGGTCTTTGCCATCGCCTCAGCACCCACATTTCTCTTCCTGAAAGAAAGACAACAGGCTAGCCTGGATTCACCCTCCTCCATTTTCAGCTATACCCGAATCGGTTTTTCGAGACTGCGACAAACCCTGCAGCGCAGGCGCCAGTTTCGTGACCTGTTTCGTTTTCTTCTGGCATTGTGCATTTTTAGCAGCGGTGTCTATACCGTCATCGTTATCGCGGCCATCTATGCCCAGCAAGTCATGCACTTCTCCACCACAGAAAACATCGTCATGATTATGGTGGTTAATATCACCGCAGCAGTAGGCGCATTTGTCTTTGGCCTGTTTCAGGATCAACTGGGAGCCAAACGTACACTGGAACTGACATTACTTATATGGATACTCGCCATTGCTGTTGTATGGCAAGGTGATACAAAGACCCAATTCTGGATTGCCGCCAATTTAATTGGTCTGGCCATGGGCTCCAGCCAGTCTGCCGGACGTGCCCTGGTGGCCCTGTTCGCTCCGGAAGGTCGCTCAGCAGAGTTTTTTGGCCTGTGGGGCCTGTCAATCAAACTGGCCGCCGTCATTGGTCCCATGAGCTATGGACTCATCGCCTGGTACAGCAACGGCGACCAGCGCCAGGCCATTTTTTCCACACTTATGTTTTTTGTTGTAGGATTAATCGTCCTGTTTACTGTAAATGAAAAACGTGGGCGAGAAGCGGCTGTTGTTGGGGAGTAGAAGTTCCAAGATCCAGGTTCCAAGTTCCAAGTTCCAAGTAAAGGTCAAAAGCTATTAACCACAGAGGACACGGAGGTACACAGAGGAAAAAATTCTACAGATTTAATAAACATACTAAGCATCAGCGCTATCGCTTAGTTTCAGCTCATATCTGTGGCCGAAATATATAGCAACTGAAAACCTCTGTGCACCTCCGTGTCCTCTGTGGTAAATGCTTTTAGTCTTTAGATTTTAGCTTGGAACTTGGAACCTGGATCTTGGAACTCTATCTTTTTAACCCCATATAACGTGCAGAATATGAATCTTTGAGGATTTAAAACCATGCGAATGGATAAACTAACCAGCAAATTCCAGATGGCTATAGCGGATGCACAGAGCCTGGCGGTTGGGCGTGATAATCAATACATTGAGCCGGTTCATCTGATGGCGGCTCTGATGGATCAGGAAGGGGGTAGCGTGCGTCCTATCCTGGCGCAGTCCGGTGTTAATATAGCCGCTTTACGTTCCAGCCTGGATGCTGCACTGGATCGCCTTGCTACGGTAGAAGGAACGGCTGGTGAAGTACATCTTTCTAATGACCTTGGTCGTCTGCTTAACGTCACGGACAAGCTGGCACAAAAACGAAATGACCAGTATGTCTCCAGTGAACTTTTTGTCCTCGCTGCGGTTGATGATAAAGACACGTTGGGTGACCTTTTACGCAAAGCAGGCGCTATTCGCGGTGCGTTAGAAAAAACGATTGAGGAAGTGCGTGGCGGTGAAAATATTGATGACCCTAATGCAGAAGAACAACGTCAGGCACTGCAAAAATACACCATCGATATGACCGAACGCGCTGAGCAGAATAAACTTGACCCGGTGATTGGGCGCGACGATGAAATTCGCCGTACCATTCAGGTACTGCAGCGTCGCACAAAGAACAACCCGGTACTGATCGGTGAACCAGGAGTTGGAAAAACTGCTATTCTGGAAGGCCTGGCTCAACGCATCGTCAACAATGAAGTTCCCGAAGGTATGCGAGGCAAGCGTTTGCTCTCGCTTGATCTCGGTGCCCTGATAGCAGGTGCGAAATTCCGCGGTGAATTTGAGGAACGGCTAAAGGCAGTATTGAATGACCTGGCCAAGCAGGAAGGCAATGTCATTTTGTTCATTGATGAATTGCACACCATGGTCGGTGCCGGCAAGGCAGAAGGTTCTATGGATGCCGGCAATATGCTGAAACCCGCCCTCGCACGTGGCGAGTTACACTGCGTTGGCGCGACCACGCTGGACGAATACCGTGAATATGTGGAAAAGGATGCAGCACTTGAACGCCGTTTTCAGAAAGTACTGGTCGATGAGCCCAGTGTTGAAGACACTATTGCCATCCTCCGCGGACTGCAGGAACGCTACGAAGTCCACCATGGTGTTGATATCTCCGATCCGGCTCTGGTAGCCGCCGCCACCCTGTCCCATCGCTATATCGCTGATCGTAACCTGCCAGACAAGGCGATTGATCTGATTGACGAAGCCGGTGCCATGATCCGCATGGAGATCGACTCCAAGCCGGAAGAAATGGACAAGCTTGATCGCCGCCTGATCCAGCTCAAGATCGAGCGCGAGGCGGTAAAGAAAGATACCGATGATGCTTCAAAAAAACGCCTGGTCGATCTGGAAGCAGAAATCTCTGAACTGGAGAGAAAATACTCCGATCTGGATGAGGTCTGGAAAGCGGAAAAAGCCTCAGTACAGGGTGCCACCCATATCAAGGAAGAACTGGAAAACGCCCGCAATGAACTGGAGAATGCCCGTCGTGCCGGCGACCTGGGACGCATGTCAGAGATTCAATACGGACGCATTCCTGAATTAGAAAAACAGCTGGAAACAGCCGAGGAGGCTGCTGAAAACACGGAGATGACCCTGCTGCGAAACAAGGTCACCGAAGAGGAAATAGCTGAAATTGTCTCGAAATGGACAGGTATCCCTGTATCGAAGATGCTGGAAGGCGAGCGTGACAGACTACTTCGTATGGAAGACACCCTTGGCAAACGTGTAATCGGCCAGTCCGAGGCCATTACTGCCGTTTCCAATGCCATCAGGCGTTCACGTGCCGGCCTGTCTGACCCAAACAGGCCAACCGGTTCGTTCCTGTTCCTGGGACCAACCGGTGTCGGTAAAACCGAACTGACCAAGGCACTGGCTAATTTCATGTTTGATACAGAGGAGGCCATGATTCGAATTGATATGTCCGAATTTATGGAGAAACACTCTGTCGCACGTATGATTGGTGCCCCACCAGGCTATGTCGGCTACGAGGAAGGAGGTTACCTGACTGAGTCTGTTCGCAGAAAACCCTACGCTGTTATTCTCCTTGATGAAGTAGAAAAAGCACATCCAGATGTCTTCAATATCCTCCTGCAAGTCATGGACGAAGGTCGCCTGACTGATGGCCATGGCAGGACTGTCGACTTCCGCAATACAGTCATCATTATGACCTCCAATATAGGCTCTGATGTCATTCAGGAAATGTCCGGCGAGGATAATTATGATGCAATGAAGGAATCCGTACTCAACATTGTCGGTACGCACTTCCGCCCTGAATTCATCAACCGAATTGATGAAATCGTCGTCTTCCATCCGCTGAATCGTGAGCAGTTGCGAGGCATCGCAGCGATTCAGACGCAGTATCTTAGTGATCGCCTGCAGGATAGAGACCTTGAATTGAAATTCACAGAAACTGCACTCGATCTGATCGCCGCAGAAGGCTTTGACCCGGTTTACGGTGCCAGACCGTTGAAACGTACGATTCAAAACGAAGTCGAGAATCCGCTTGCACAGGAAATTCTCGGCGGAAAATTTCTGCCGGGTGACCTAATTGAGGTCGATGTATTAGATGGCGCGTTCATCTTCAACAGAAAATAGCTAACTATTGATAAAAAAGCTATTAACCGCGGAGGGCACAGTGGCCCCGAGAAGTAAAAATATGGACCCCTCAGCCAAGCCAGTCTGGAACAGGCGCTGGTTTCGTATAACTTCTGTTATTGTTATTGTTTTTGCACTAATTCTAACGGCACTACCCTTCGTCATCAGCGGTGTAATGAAGTCCTGGTTGCTGGAAAATGTCGCCGATAATGTTGCGATAGAAAATATAGACTTCAACCCATTTACCGGCACGATAGCCGTGTATGGACTCGATGTCAGGATCGATGATAAACCAGTAATCTCAGACTCCCTTGTGTACCTGGATATCAGCCTGACAGCCTTGTTCAAAAAGAGCATTACTATCGAATCTGCAACTATAGATAAACTGGAGATCAATATTGAACAAACTGCTGATGGCAAGATTCGCATCGGCAGCCTGATGATAGACCCCGGCAAAGCACCAGATAAAAAGGTCAAAGAAGAAATTGGGAAAGAAGTTGCCTGGTGGCTGGACTTAGAAAAAATCACGGTTAATGAGAGCGTAGTAAATTATACAGGTCCTCAGCTGACGACTAGCCTGTTTCTTGATAGTGTTTCCCTGCAGAACCTAAGCACAAAACCGGGTGACCAGTCTGCAAAGCTCAATCTGAAGGCCCGTCTAAATAAATCAGACATCAGTGCCACGATAACCCTGGATCAGCTAACACCTGAAATTAGGGCTGGTGGTAACATCTCGATTCAAAAAATTAACCTCAATGAATTTGCCGGACTAACTACCGACTTACTCGACAGGCTTGCTGGCCTCATTGACCTGTCAGGCAAGTTTTCAGTCTCTGTCTCACAGAATAGCGATATTGATGCCAGCTATGCCGGCAACACATTAATAAACAGCATTGATGTGAGCAGCAAAGATTTTACCCTGGCGGGTACTGAGCTTAACTGGGACGGTAACTTGTCGTTTAAGACTCAATCAGTTAGCTCTCGGAAAATAATCAAATTTGATGGCAAGCTGAATGCTAATGAACTCGCTCTCGACCTGGCTAAACAAAACCTCTCTATCCAGCAACAGGAAATAAGCCTGAATCCTCAACTGTCACTGCAAATAACAGATGAAGCGACAGGCTTAAGTGGGACTACGAATGTCCAGGCCAGCGGAACGCTTATAAAGGATACGGCAAAAAACCTGACACTACTGACTATCAAAAATCTGGATGTGAACGATGTCCAGGCAGAAAGTCTGCAGCAGGTAAAAATCAGCAGTATTACTATTAAGAAAACTGGCTTAATACAAAGGCAGGATAGCAAGCAGCCTGCCATTACCATAGGTGAAACCATTTTCACTGACCTCAACTATGATCGTAACGAACTGGCAATACAGAACGTAGCAATGAGCAAACTGACGGGCAGTTTAGTGCGTGAGAAGAATGGCTCAATCGACATCAGCAATGACTTACAAACATCTGATAAGGTCAACATAAAAGCTGGTACAAAGAAAGGGCCAGAAACCAGGGAAACTCAGACTAGTACCGAAAAGGCGTCTTCTAATAAATTTTTTGGGATAAAAATTGCAGAATTTAGTGTCAGGGACAACAGCAAGATTCAATTTACCGACAAAACAGTCTCACCTGTATTCACATCTACACTTGACATCAATACACTAAAAATCACGGACATTAACAGCAGCAAACCTGATCAGGCAATTGCAATCAATCTGGATGGCAAGCTTAATAATTACGCCACACTTGCAGTCAATGGCTCGGTCAAACCTTTTAAGAAGCAACCTGACGTCGACCTGAAGATCAAACTTAATAATCTGAATATGGTTGCGTTGTCACCATACGTCATTTCATCGACAGGCTATTTAATACACGCCGGCCAGCTGAACCTGGATTCAGCAATTTTGATCAATAACGGCCGTATCGATGCCAAAAATACCTTTTTCATGAAAAAACTCAGTATGGATGAGGCGGATACAACAATAGCCAGGGAAAATGCCGGCAGTATAGGCATGCCGCTGGACAAGGCACTCGATATGTTGCGTGACAGGAATGACAATATCAAACTTGAAATACCCATCAAAGGCAAGCTGGATGAAATCAAAATTGGAACTGCTCAGATCCTCAATACCGTGTTAAAAAAGGCTACAACAGTAGGCATGAAGACCTATCTTATTTATGCCTTTCAACCCTATGGCGCATTAATTATGGTAGGTCAGGCAGTTGGCAAACAGGCTGGTAAAATAAACCTGGAACCTGTCATATATGAAGCAGGTGATAGTGACCTGACAAGAAAACAAAAGAAATATCTGGGAAAATTAGGCAAAGTCATGCAGGACAGGCCGAAGATTGATGTGCAGATCTGTGCATACACTACCATTGCTGACCTGTCTCTTAAAAAGGATTCAGCAAAAGAAAAAGGATCTGATGAGCTATCTCAACGACAGATTGATAAATCGTTTAAGCTCGGCTCAGAGAGACAAAAAACAATTAAGGACTATCTGATCTCAAAATTCAAAATAAATAATGGACGCCTGATACTGTGCGAACCTGAATACGATGATAGAAAAGATGCCAGGCCCAGGGTAGAATTGTTTATTTAACTGTAGACTAGAGCTAAGGAACCTCTGATTAATTCTGGACGAAGTAGATTGCGACTAAAATATTCAGGTTTAAGGCGCAAATCGCACGTAATAGCTAGCTATTGCGAAGGTTTGCAACGAAAAAACTGGATATTTTAGGCGTGAGATACGAGTCCACGAATTGATCAGAGGTTCCCTAACATGACTAAACTCATCAATGCTCTGCTAAACCCGTCGGTCTACGACCATGCTGTAGATAAGATCGAACTCCTACAGACCCATATCTCATGGGTCATACTCACCGGAGACTTTGCCTATAAAATCAAGAAGCCAGTGAACTTTGGATTTCTCGACTTTTCATCTCTGGGAAAGCGCAGGCATTACTGTGAGGAAGAATTACGCCTCAATCGACGCCTTGCTCCACAACTCTACCTGGATGTCATCACCATCACGGGCAGTGAAGAACTGCCTGCCATAAACGGTACTGGAAAGGTGCTGGAATATGCAGTAAAGATGCGGCAATTTCCGACAGAAAGCCTCCTTATCAACATGATTAATACCGGTGATCTTAGAGAAATCCACATGGACTGGCTGGCACATAGTATTGCCAGTTTCCATCATCAAACAGGTGTGGCAAAAGCTGGAGCTGAATTCGGTACATTAGCTGCCGTTGAAAAACCGGTAAAGGAAAACTTCCAACAGATTCGTCAACATATTCAGAATACAGAAATCCTGAAACAGCTGGATGCAATAGAGGGATGGTGTACTGATGTTTTCTTTAATCTGGAAACAGCATTTCGTAAACGCAAACAGGATGGTTTTATTCGCGAGTGCCACGGCGATTTACATCTTGGCAACATTATCCTGCTGCATGAAAAAATCATTCCTTTTGACTGTATCGAATTTAATGAAAATCTTCGCTGGATTGATGTCCTAAGTGAAATCGCGTTCCTTGTTATGGATCTGGAGGATCATCAGCGACCGGATCTTGGTAGACATTTTCTAAACAAATACCTTGAACTGACTGGGGACTATAGTAACCTCAATATATTTCAATATTACAAAGTTTATCGCGCTATGGTGCGTGCAAAAATTAATACCCTCCAACTAAAGCAGGAAGGAATGGCTCAATCTCAAATAAAAGCCATATATAAACAATGCAAAAACTACGTCAATCTGGGCAGTAGCTATATTATCGACCAGAAACCTGTGTTGATAATTATGCATGGCTTCAGTGGTTCGGGTAAAACAACGGTTAGCCAATTTATTGTTGAAGCCTTGCCGGTAATACGAATTCGTTCTGATATTGAACGCAAACGTCTATATAAACTAAAGCCCACAGAAAAAAGCCTGTCTGGAATCAACAAAGGTGTCTATAATGATGAGGCATCCCGAAAAACATATAACCATCTTCGAAGACTCGCAGAAGATATTCTCCTTGCAGGCAAATCAGTGATTGTTGATGCTGCTTTTTTACAGGCCGAACAACGTAAACAATTCGCAGAACTTGCATCTATACACAATATGCCTTACCACATCATTGACTGCCATGCTGAACGTGGAATACTGGTACAACGTATTTCTGAAAGACAAATTTATGGCAACGATGCCTCGGAAGCATCACTGAAAGTTCTTTACAATCAGCAGGAAAATCATGACCCGCTAACGGATGAAGAACGGGCTATATCTTTCACTATAGGGAGTACTGAAGCCATGGCTATCAAAACAGTGACTGACCATCTCGGTGCACTGATCCGCGGCCGTACCGTACCAGATAGTTTTCCCGACGAGAAAACCCCTTATCGTTAATCCACGGGGTACAATCAAAACATTATTTCAATTAAAATCCATCCACAATGCATATTATAATCATCGCCTGGCTGTATGTTATGATGATGGTCTCGATCAGTTACTGGCCGGATCATTTCGGTATTATTTGGCGTTTTGTTCTGTTTGGGCTGCTACCTGCTTTTTTATGGTTCAAAATGGTTATGTTTGTCCGGCGCCGGCCTGATGATCAAGCCAGATCAGCGTCGCCATCCGACCACAGTCTCCCTGTCGACGATGCGAAAAAAAACGCTGCTGGTCAGTAAAAGTGCAGTAATTACCACCACTTACTTCAGTAACCCCGGACATCAGCAAACGAAGACTCGCCAGTTTATAGATATCGACCAGCCATTTGCCTTTTTTGGTTGATTCTCTGCACCAGCCTTCCTGTGTTACGTTGTTATATTCCATCTTAGTGGAAAGCCGCGAAACAACTTCTTCGCCGACCTCAAATTTTTCAGGTCCAATGGCAGGGCCCAACCAGGCAAGAACGTCGTCAGCCGGGGAAAATTTCTTTACACCAGCTTCCAGGATGCCATCAGCCAGGCCACGCCAGCCAGTGTGAAGGGCTGCGACACGCAACCCCTTTCGGTCAGTCAATAGTACGGGTAGACAATCAGCGGTCATCACTGCGCAGACTGTTTCAACCTTTGTCACAGTGCTGCCATCTGCTCTGTAGTCAGGCTCTGCCCGGTCAATATCTACAATTCTGGTTGAGTGATACTGATCAAGCCAGTGTGGCTGGTTACGCAAACCCAATAATTGCTGAACCCGGCTACGATTCTGCATCACGGCCTGTTCGTCATCATGCACATGAGCGGCCAGGTTCATGCTGTAATAGTTTCCCCGGCTGACCCCACCATGACGGGTAGTACTCACAGCACGCACATGTGCTGGTGCCGGCCAGTCAGGTATCAACCAGTCATGAGGCGGCATATTGATCAGGAATGCCCTTTAAGGGCGTCTCTATTAATTCTGGATAGATCAGATTGTATTCCAACTCGTTCATATCAAGGCAAGGATCGCACGTAATAGCTAGCTATTGCGAAGATTCTTAACGCAGAGAGGGACGAGTTGGGATGGAAGATGAATATTCATGGATTAATAGAGGCGCCCTTTTTGTCATCTCTAAGTACATCTACCAGCAACTGCATATCTGCTGGCATAGGCACCGTCCAGCTCAGCAATTCACCACTGACAGGGTGATGCAAAGCCAGTGTTTCAGCATGTAGAGCCTGTCTCCGGAAACCACGCAGGGTATTTAGCAGCTGTCCGGAAGATGCCGGCGGCACATGCAGGCGTTTTCCGTAGACTGGATCGCCGGCGATAGGATGACCCTGCCAGTTCATGTGGACACGGATTTGATGTGTACGGCCGGTTTCAAGTGTCACCCTGACCAGGGTATGGGCACGGAACTTCTCTTCTACCCGGTAATGCGTCACGGCCGGTTTGCCACGGTTGTTTACGGCCATTTTTGTACGTTCACGGCTATGCCGGCCAATCGGGGCGTCAATCGTTCCGCCTGCCACAATCTGAGAAACGATCACCGCCAGATATTCACGTCTAACCTGCTTCTCCTGTATTGCTTCAACAAGGGCCTTTACCGCCTTTTCATTACGCGCTATTACCAGCAGGCCCGTCGTTTCTTTGTCAATTCGATGTACAATTCCGGCCCGTGGCAGCACCGCCAGCGATTCGTCGAAGTGCAACAGGGCATTTAGCAGTGTGCCATCAGGGTTACCCGTTCCCGGATGTACGACCAGACCCGCCGGCTTGTTGATGACAAGAATATCTTCATCCTGGTAGACCATATCCAGAGGAATATCCTGAGCCTGAGAGTCAGTCGCTACCGGTGCAGGCACATGAATCACTACAGCCTGCCCTTCCCTTACCTTCGTTTTTTGCCCTTCAGCTTTCCCGTCCAGGGTCACCCGCCCATCTTTTATCCAGTGCTGAATTGCCGAACGGGAATATTGGCCGAACAGGGTCGCTAATGCTTTATCGAGACGAAAACCGTTACATAATTCAGGGATTATCCCCTGTAACAGGGTTTCTTCACATTGATGAAGCACTAGATTCGGGTTATCCTTCGGTTCCATTTCTGAACACTATATGCAGCAATCTTCAATGAACGCCACAAGACTCCTTTTAATAATAACATTACCGCTGATTCTATCAGCTTGCTCCTGGTTTAAGGACAATGAAAAGGTTGATGATACTGTCCCGGCACAAACCCTCTATTCCAGGGCCAAGAAAGAGCTCACATCAAATAACTGGGAAGCCGCAATTAAGCAGTACGAAGCACTACGCGTCCGGTATCCTTTTGGTAAGTATTCGCAACAGACCGAGATGGAACTGGCTTACGCCTATTACAAAAATGGCGAACCGGAACTGGCTATCGCCGCTGCAGACCGCTTCATCCACAACTATCCTACCCAACCAAATCTGGATTATGCCTATTATCTAAAAGGCCTGTCTGACTTTAAAGACAGTAAATCTATCATGGACAGGATTACAGGGGGCTACGATTTCTCAGATCGCGACCCAAAAGCCGCATTGCAGGCCTACAAGGATTTCTCAATTTTGCTGGAGAAGTTTCCCGAAAGTCGTTATGCCGACGATGCCCGTCAACGAATGAGATTTATCCTGGAAACGCAGGCTGTACATGAAATCAGGGTGGCGCGTCACTATCTCAAAATCGAGGCCTATGTTGCTGCCCTGAACCGGGCAAAATATGTCATTGAGCACTACCAGCGCACCCCTTCTGTTGAGGACGCACTTGGACTGCAAGCCACTATCTACGCCACCATTGGCATGCCGGATCTGGCAAATGACAGTCTCAGGGTACTCAAACTCAATTTCCCGAAAAGTCGTTATATAAAGCGGGCCGAGAAATTACTGGCTAAAAAAGGGTGATTGGTGGTTTGAAGTTGGTAACTAACGTAGTGATTTGTCTATAAATTGTGCTTCAGGACATTTCACCATAACAGCAGCTACAAACTTTTCATCAGCCTGCCACTGCCTGACTGACCAGTCACTATCGTTAGCACACCCAAGTTTATCCCTGATTTTAAGATCACCCTTCTCTGATAGCAGGCATTCAAACCGATCCAGTCCAGCCAGTAGTTTCATTCCACGCGCCTTAACAGCGGCCTCTTTCAATACCCACATTCTGTAAAACAGGCTGTCATTATCACTCGAATCAATCAGAGAGCTTTCTTCTTCAGTAAAAAAACGGCGAGCTAGTGCTGCATAATCACGGTTAGCCTGAATTTGTTCAATATCGATACCTATATCACTCTCAGCTGCCACAGACAGCAGGAAGCAATGACCGCTATGGCTGAGGTTAAAACGCAACTTTGGTGGCCCAGTTGCCAGCTCTGGTTTGCCATTTTCACCCGGGATGAAAGTGAGTTCATTCGCCGGACATCTAACATAGCTTTCCAGGATTAACCGTAGAGCGGAACGAGTCCGGAGAAAGCGCGACCTGGCTTTATGGTGACTTAAGCCGGCAAAGCGGGTTATTTCATCGTCCGATAGAAGCTCCGGTAAATCCAGTGCTGGGTCATCCAGTGAAAGACTCCAGATATGAACTGTACCGTTGGCTGGCAAAGCCTGTTCACTAATGCGTATCATTCGTTAACACGTGCCGCATATAAGCTGAAGTAATGGGATAGCGCCGATCTCTGCCGAAAGCTCTTTTTGTTATTCGCACTCCGGGCGCAGCCTGTTTGCGTTTATATTCATTCAGATCTACCAGGTAAAGAACCTTTCGCACCGTGTTGCGATCAAAGCCTTTCGCCACGATTTCTTCAAGTCCACAATCATCTTCTATATACATTTCAAGAATAGCATCAAGAATTTCATATACCGGTAGTGAATCTTCATCCTTCTGATCATCAGCCAGTTCAGCACTCGGCGGCCGGTCTATCACGCGCTGCGGGATTACCTGCGACTGACTATTACGCCAGTTTGCCAGCTCATAGACCAGCATCTTCGGTACATCTTTGATCACTGCATACCCCCCCGCCATGTCACCATAAAGGGTGGCATAACCAACTGCCATTTCACTTTTATTGCCGGTGGTCAACACAATGCGACCCTGTTTGTTGGATATGGCCATCAATATAATTCCTCGACAGCGAGCCTGAATGTTCTCTTCGGTGGTATCGACTGCTGCTGCGGCAAAAGTCTCCTTAAGACCGTCAAGAAATGCCATAAACATCGGTTCGATAGTGATGGTCTGGTAATGCACACCGAGTACCCCGGCCTGCTCCCTGGCATCCTCAATACTCATGGACTGGGTATAGCGCGAAGGCATAAGTACAGCCTTAACATTCTCCGCGCCTAGTGCATCACTGGCAATGACCAGTGTCAGTGCGGAATCGACACCGCCCGACAGTCCGATTACCGCCCCCTTGAAGCCATTTTTTAATGCATAGTCACGCACACCAAGCACAAGTGCCCGGTATACATTTTCAATTCGGGGTAAATCAGGAGCAAGTACTGACGGCTCTGGCTGTAAACCTTTATCAGCGCAGGTAATTTCAATCAACGAAAGATCTTCTAAAAACACCGGTGCCTGCAGAACACGTGCACCGCTGGCATCAACAACAAAAGAACCACCATCAAAAACCAGTTCATCCTGACCGCCAACCATATTGACATAGACCACAGGCACAGAATTTAATCGTGCCTGCTCTGCAACCACTGTTATACGTTCAGCCCGCTTGTCCATATGATATGGTGACGCGTTGAGATTAAGAATAAGCTTCGCACCGGCCTGAACTGCCTGCCTGGCAGGGCCATCCTGCCAGATGTCCTCACAAATGGTGACACCGATCTTTCCTGCATATGTTTCCACTATGCAAGGGCTGCCACCCGCAGTGAAATACCGTTTTTCATCGAAAACGCCGAAATTAGGCAGGCTCTGTTTGTCATAACGCGCTATCTGCACACCATCTTTAATTATTACGGCAGAGTTATACAAACAGTCTTCTTCCTGCATCGGACAACCGATAATAGCCGTGATGCCATGCACATGTCTGCAAAGCTCATCCAGCACTTTACGGGTATCAGCGATAAAGCCATGACGCAACAATAGATCTTCAGGTGGATAGCCCGTCAGGTTAAGCTCAGGGAAAAGAATAATATCTGCACCCAGTTCATCCCTGGCCCGCACCACCCACTGCAGTATTTTGTCAGCATTCCCCTGCAGATCTCCAACCAGACAGTCATGCTGAGCGAGGGCAATTTTCAAGGACGCCCCGGTTGATACTGGATGATCAGATTGTGATTCAAAACCAGTCATATCAAGACAAGGATCGCACGGCCGCTCATTGACATCCTGTCACTGCGGCACTTGTACATCCCTGTACGTCGTAATAGCTGGCTATTGCGAAGATTCTTAACGCAGAGATGGCTGGTTTTGAATTCAAGATGATTATTCATGTATTAATCGGGGCGCCCTTCAAGTTTGTTTCATCATTTATCAGTGATTTAAAATAACAATCAGATGATACACTGCTGGTCAGCTTTTCTCAGCAGAGAAGATAGGGGTGAATTTTATTTTAGGATCAAAAGCTATACACCACAGAGGTCACAGAGGAAAGAAAAATATTTGGCTGCAAACCATGCACAACAACCTTAATCCTCTTTCTGCTTCATACTGGAAGTGATTCATGCATTCCAATTTTAACCTCTGTGTCCTTTATGGCGAAAAATGATGTTAAAAAATGCAAACTGAAGTCCACAATTCTCTGCTCGATATTTCACCTGACGAATGGGACACGTTGAACCATGATAACAACCCTTCCATCAGTTATGCCTTTCTCAGTACCCTCGAGGAATCAGCGAGTACAGGTGGGAGAAAAGCGCATGTTACTCATTATCAACAAATATTAAATAAATATAGCCCTTTTCGAAATGACACCAAAAATGACTAACCAGTTGATATACTGTTACTCATGCAATTAATTACCGCCGACACACCTGAAACACAGTTTCCATCACCAAATTCCGCATCAGAGGAAGGTCTGGTCGCTGTCGGTGGAAAAATCACCACTAAACGGGTACTAAGTGCCTATCGACAGGGGATTTTCCCCTGGTACAGTGAAGATCAGCCGGTATTATGGTGGTCACCCGAGCCACGCGCCGTTCTCTATCCTGATGAGATAAAGATCTCTCGCAGTCTTAAAAAAACGCTGCGCCACAACAATTTCAGTATCACGGCCGACACAGCGTTCAGTGAAGTGGTAAATGCCTGTGCCGGCCCGCGCACACAGTCGCCAACAGGCGGCACATGGATCACCGCTGAGATGATGGATACCTATAACCAGCTTCACCAGCTAGGCTACGGGCACTCTATCGAGGTCTGGAACGAAGAAAAGCTTGCTGGTGGTTTGTATGGCCTGTCACTGGGCTCCGCCTTTTTTGGTGAATCTATGTTCAGTCATCAGTCGAACGCCTCCAAGCTTGCGCTGGTTTATCTGGCAAAATTTTCTAAATCCAGAGGCATAGATTTCATCGACTGCCAACTGCCTACCGACCACCTGGCAAGCATGGGGGCCGTCAATCTTAGCCGCAAAGAATACCTGAGGATTCTCGAAACTGCGCTGAAACATCAGGATCACATAAAATACTGGCAGCTTGATGGCTGATTGCCAATATAAAGGGCACCTCTATTAATTCATGGATATTCATCTCACATCCAAAATCGTCCATCTCTGCGTTAAGAATCTTCGCAATAGCTGGCTATTACGTGCGATCCTTGCCTTGATATGAACGATTTTGGATGCAATCTAATCTATCCATAATTAATAGAGGTACCCTTAAGCCTATATGTCCGTTTCTGATCTCAGTTTTTTCCTTTCTACTACACATGAATGCAGCTATCTGCCGGATCGTGAGGCCGCATCACTGGTCGCAGACCCTACGGTTAAGCTGGATACTGCAAACTATTCGGAATTAATTCAGCTCGGTTTCCGGCGCAGCGGTGGAATGGCCTATAGACCTCACTGCAGGGCATGCCAGGCCTGCGTAGCAATCCGTATCCCTGTTAGCCAATTTCATCCTTCCCGTGGACAAAAACGTATCTGGAAAAAGAACAATGATCTGGAATTCACCAGCCTGCCGTTCGCCTTCCACGAAGAGCACTATCAACTGTATCAACGATACCAGTCTGCCAGACATTACGGCGGCAGCATGGATATCGACGACCGTGAAAAATATACAAACTTCTTTACCGCTAGCGGACTTGAAACCCGCCTGCTTGAATTTCGCAGTGCCGGAGAACTGCTTTGTGTTGCAGCAATCGACTGGTTGCCGGCAGGCCTGTCCTCCATGTACACCTTTTTTGATCCTGAACAGAACAACCGAGGACTAGGTGTCTACGCTATCCTCTGGCAAATTATGAAAGCACAGGAAATCGGCCTGCCACATGTCTATCTGGGTTACTGGATAAAAGAATGCGACAAAATGTCCTACAAAACCCGCTACCGGCCGTATGAACTGTTTCAGCAACAACGATGGCATCGGGGCGTGGACTAAGGATGAAAGGGGAAAGGGGAAAGGGGAAAGTTCCAAGTTCCAAGATCCAAGCAAATTCAAAGCCTCATATCACTGAGGTACATGGTTTTGACTTGGAACTTGGAACTTGGAACTTGGATCTTGGAACTTGGAACTTGGATCTTGGAACCTGGAACCTGGAACCTGGAACCTGGAACTTGGAACTTGGATCTTGGAACTTGGATCTTGGAACTACAGCACCCCGTGTCCTCTGTGGTTAAAATGTACATGGATTCATTAAAATTGCTTTTAAATACCAAATTATCGCCTAAAATTGAATATGAGCGTATTCAGACCTTTACCCCTGACTCCTGTTGGTGCATCATACGCGCCCATATTTTCATTTAAAGAGACCTGGTTGCTTTGGCAAAAGAAGAATCCATTGAAATGGAAGGGACTATCATTGATACCCTTCCCAATACCACTTTCAAGGTAGAGCTTGAAAACGGCCACGTTGTGACTGCTCACATATCAGGAAAGATGCGCAAGCATTATATTCGTATCCTGACCGGGGATAAGGTTACTGTACAGCTGACCCCTTACGACCTTAGCAAAGGACGTATTACATACCGCGCTCGATAGTTTTATTTCTTTTTCCTTCGCTTCCTCAATTTAACCTGCATTTTTCGTCCTTCATGGACGATCGTCTTTCATTTTTATTCTTTTTCTTGAATAAAGCTAAGTTTTTCGTCCCTTATGGGAACACCAGCCATGCGCAAGCACAAAAAAGACAGAAGTGAACTAGCCATATAGGGCAAAACCCTAATCTGGGTGCAACCCTAACTCTGGAAAAAATTCGCATAGTGAGATAAAGTGGCACAATCTGTTAGCTGCCTTAATCCGAGCTGTTCTGGTAAGGCAAACGGGCTGCAGCATATTGCAAACCAGATTTACAACAACATCAGTAACAGGAACTACTTATGTCAAAAAAACATCCAGTCGTTGCCATTACTGGCTCTTCAGGCGCCGGCACTACAACCGTCAAAGATGCCTGCGAACATATTTTTTTCCGCCAGGAAATCAGACCCCTGGTAATCGAAGGTGATAGCTTTCACCGCCTGGATCGCGCAGCATTCAAGCTCGCTGTGGCCAAACATGATGCTGAAGGGAATAACTCATTCAGTCATTTCGGGCCGGAATCCAATCATTTCGACAAAATCGCCGAAACCTTTCAGTCTTATGGCGAAACAGGTGGCTGTAAACGCCGCTATTACATCCACAGTGATGAAGAAGCGCTGTTCCACAATGAAAGACTGGGTGGAGAAACTTATAAAGCCGGAGAATTCACTCCCTGGGAGGAAATAACAGAAGACTCAGATCTGCTTTTTTATGAAGGCCTGCACGGCGGTGTAAAAGTTGACGGTACGGATGTCTCAAAATTTGTAGATCTGCTTATTGGTGTGGTTCCAGTGGTGAATCTGGAATGGATACAGAAAATTTTCCGTGATAATTCTCAGCGTGGCTATTCAGCAGATGTCATTGTCGACACCATCCTGCGTCGTATGCCTGACTATGTGAATTACATCACACCGCAGTTTTCTCGCACAGACATCAATCTGCAGCGCGTTGCAACGGTGGATACATCCAATCCTTTCATTGCCAGAGATATTCCTACACCGGATGAAAGTTTTGTCATTATCCGCTTCAGGGATCCGACAAAGTTCAATATCAATTTCCCATATCTACTTAACATGGTTTCTGACTCCTTCATGTCACGGCAAAATACCATAGTCATACCAGGCGGCAAAATGGGCTATGCCATAGAATTGATACTGTCGCCGATTATCCAGAATATGATCGCTAACAAAGCATAGAGATAAAAGCCATAAACAAAAAAGCCGGACCAATATGATCCGGCTTTTTTTACCCGATTTTTTCTAAACAATCGGTCACATCTGTATCAGTGCCTTACTTAATTTTAGCTTCCTTGTAGTCCACATGCTTGCGTACTACCGGGTCAAACTTCTTCATCACCAGCTTTTCCGTCATGGTGCGCTTGTTCTTGGTGGTGGTGTAAAAATGGCCAGTGCCAGCACTGGATACAAGTTTGATTTTTTCGCGCATGATTTAGCTCCTTATATCTTTTCGCCACGTGCGCGCATTTCTGTCAGCACAGTGTCGATTCCTTTCTTGTCCAGGATACGCAGGCCTTTGCTGGAAACGCGGAGTTTTACCCAGCGATTCTCACTCTCCACCCAGAAATGGCGATAGTGCAGATTAGGCAGAAAACTGCGACGTGTTTTGTTGTGGGCATGGGAAACATTGTTCCCACGTACCGTGCGTTTACCTGTAATTTGGCATACTCTGGCCATTACTAAAGTCCTTACGAGCTTCTTGTTCAGATAGATTATCTGGTAAATAAACCGGCTACTGCCGGAAAGGCGCGAATTTATACCAGATTTCAGCCCATTTGAACACCCCGAATCAGTAATTATGACAGGAAAAGTTAATAAATACCCTGTAAATCTAGAATCCCAAATAAATCAAAAACCTTTTTAGTTTTTTTTATACTCACATCAATCCCCGCTCCGAAAATGATATGGGCAGACCATCACCAACAATAAAATGATCCAGCACACGAACATCCACCAGCCCCAGAGCCTCCTTAAGGCGGCTGGTCAGGGCGATATCTGCCTGACTGGGTTCGGCTATGCCTGACGGGTGATTATGCGCCAGAATGACCGCTGCGGCGTTGTGGTGTATGGCTTTTCGCACGATCTCACGTGGATGCACCGAGGCGCCGTCAATGGTGCCGTTGAAACATTCTTCGAAACAGATCAGACGATGGCGGTTATCAAGGAACAATACACAGAACACTTCAGCCTGCCGGTCACGTAAACTAGCCTGAAGATAATCACGCACATGCTCCGGACTGGTAAAACACTCCCGCTCACCCAGGTACTCTGCATAATGCCTGCGAGCTATCTCAAGCACCGCCTGGCATTGGACATAGGTCGCCATACCCAGTCCCTTACCCTGACAGAAGCTTTTCTGATCTGCCGTCAGCATAGACCTCAGGCCGCCAAATTCTTTTAATAAACACCGTGCCAGATCGACCGCGCTCATCCCGGCAGTGCCTGTTCGCAGCAAAATCGCCAGCAATTCAGAATCACTCAGCGACTGGGGGCCCTTATGTAACAGTTTTTCACGCGGGCGTTCATTTTCAGGCCAGTCCTTAATCGACATCCTTGTCTCCATTATTTTCAACTGTGAAAGTCAAAAGACTTTTTACCACAGAGGACACGGAGGACACAGAGGTTTTTTATTATTGTGTACCCGTTGCTTCGTTAAATTTGGTGTCAGACGAGGACTTCGATGGTTGTTTATTACTTCTAGAAGATTTTCCTTTCCTCTGTGTCCTCTGTGTCCTCTGTGGTGAAAACCTTTAGATTTTGATCTTTCACTCATTTTATCGAAGTACAACCCCTTTCTGCGCTAAAATAACGCCATGGAAGAGCTTACAGGCAAAAACATACTCCTGGGCATCACCGGCGGCATTGCGGCCTATAAAAGTGCCGTGCTATGCCGTGATCTGATACGGATGGGCGCTGAGGTTCGGGTCATCATGACTGAAGCGGCGACGCATTTTATAACGCCGCTTACTCTGCAGGCATTAAGTGGCCACCCTGTCCACAGCGACCTGTTTGCCGTTGAGGCAGAGCATGGCATGGGGCATATTAAGCTGGCGCGCTGGGCTGACAGGGTTCTTATTGCACCGGCCAGTGCACAAACCATTGCCAGGCTTGCGCATGGTGAAGCTGATAATCTGTTGACCACTACCGTGTTGGCCAGCGAGGCACCCTTGCTGATTGCGCCGGCGATGAATACAGTCATGTGGCAGGATGCGGCTATGCAGGGAAATATAGACCTGATGCTTGCTCGTGGTGTAACAATACTCGGCCCAGCTAGCGGAGATCAGGCCTGTGGTGAAGATGGCCTCGGCCGCATGCTGGAACCGTCAGAGATCATTGAACATCTTCAGCTACAACTGCAACCAGAATTGCTTGTCGGGAAGAACATCGTCATCACAGCAGGACCCACCTGGGAAGCCATTGATCCTGTACGGGGCCTGACCAATCACAGCTCCGGCAAGATGGGTTTCGCTCTGGCTAGCGCCCTCCATGATGCGGGGGCAAACGTCAAGCTGATTTCTGGGCCTGTCCACTTACGTCCGCCACATGGCGTAGACTGCATCAATATCACCAGTGCACTGGAAATGGCTGATACCGTAAAGGATAATATCTCCGACTGTGATATTTTTGTCGCTGTTGCCGCTGTCGCTGATTATCGGCCGGTAACTAACGCAAACCAGAAAATAAAGAAGAAAGCTGAAACACTTACTCTGGAACTGGTACGTAACCCGGATATCCTTGCCATGGTCGCCGCCCTGGAGAATGCGCCATTTACCGTCGGTTTCGCTGCTGAAACTGAAAATATTACCGAGTATGCAGCACAAAAATTAGCCGAAAAAAGAATAGATTTGATTGCAGCAAACCCTGTCAGCGGCGACAATAGCGCGTTTGATTCAGAATCAAATGAACTGACCCTGTTTGACCGCAACGGTAATAGTCATCTCAGCCGCTGCAGTAAAAGCCTGCTGGCCCAGAAACTGACTAAGGAAATTGCACAACGCTATCATGAAACATATCCAGCTAAAGATACTTGATTCAAGAATTGGAAATGTGATTCCTCTACCGGAACACGCCACAAAGGGTTCTGCCGGTGTCGACCTGCGTGCCTGCCTGGATCAACCAATAACGGTAAAACCCGGTGAGACCCACCTCATCGGTACGGGTATTGCTATCCATGTTGCAGACCCCGGCTTTGCCGCCATGCTGCTGCCCCGCTCAGGCCTCGGCCACAAGCATGGTATTGTCCTCGGCAACCTTATTGGCCTGATCGACTCAGACTATCAGGGCGAACTGAAGGTCTCCTGCTGGAACCGTGGCGATACTGAATTTACAGTAAAACCCGGCGAACGTATCTGTCAGATGATTATCGTTCCCGTCGTTCAGGCAAAATATGAAATCGTAGAAGAATTTGATGAATCTGATCGCGGTGCCGGCGGCTTCGGTCATACCGGCACTCACTAACCAGCAGCAAACAAACACCAAAACTAACAGAAACGGAATCAGCCACCAATGACCCAGCAAGATGTACGCAGCAAAAGCTTCCCCGATGAAATTTTCAAGGCCTACGATATCCGCGGTATAGTAGACAAAACACTGACTACCGACATCACCCGCAAGGTCGGTCAGGCATTTGGCACCGAAGCCCTGTCCAGAGATGTAGACACGGTAGCTATTGCGCATGATGGTCGACTGTCCGGGCCTGCGCTTAACGCCGCGCTTATTGAAGGCCTGCTGGCAAGTGGCTGCAATGTTATCGACATCGGCATGGTGCCGACCCCTGTGCTGTACTTTGCCACCTATCATCTCAATACCGGCACCGGCATCATGATCACCGGCAGTCATAATCCCCCTGAATACAATGGTCTGAAAATGGTCATGGCCGGAGAAACACTGGCCGGTGATCGTATCCAGGAATTGAAGCAACGCATACTCGATGGCAATTTTTCTAACGGCCATGGCCAACTCAGAGAAGAAGATATCAAATCTGCCTACATCCAACGTATTCTGTCAGAAGGCTTGCTGTCACGCGAATTGCATGCCGTGGTGGATTGCGGCAACGGTGTTGCCAGTGAAATAGCCCCTGAGTTATTCACGAAACTGGGCTGTAAAATTACCCCGCTGTTCTGTGAAACAGACGGAAATTTCCCCAACCACCATCCAGACCCCAGCCAGCCCGACACACTGAATGACTTAATCCGTACCATGCATGAAACCAGTGCAGACATCGGCCTTGCTTTCGATGGCGATGGCGACCGTCTGGGTGTGGTGACGACGGAGGGAAAAATCATCTGGCCGGATCGTCAATTGATCCTGTATGCCAGGGACATCTTAAAGAAATCCCCTGGCGCCCATATCATCTACGATGTCAAATGCTCACAAACCGTTGATGCAGAAATCAGGCGTGCGGGTGGCAAACCTGAAATGTGGAAAACTGGACATTCCTTTATCAAGGCAAGGCTACGAGAAACCGGTGCAGAACTGGCGGGCGAAATGAGCGGTCATATATTTTTCAACGACCACTGGTATGGCTTCGACGATGGGCTCTATGCCGCAGTGCGCCTGTTGCACATACTGGCAAACGATACACGCAATGCTTCAGAGGTCTTTGCAGATCTTCCCGATACGGTAAATACACCTGAACTTGGCCTGACCATGGTAGAAGGTGAGCATTACAGGCTGATTGACGAACTGATTGCCAAAGCTGAGTTCCCTGATGGAAAAGTCAGTAAAATTGACGGCCTGAGAGTCGATTTTGATAATGGTTTCGGGCTGGTAAGGGCCTCCAATACCACACCAAAACTGGTATTCCGCTTCGAAGCAGATAATGAAAAAAACCTTGAAACTATCATGCAGCGCTTCAGAGATTTAATCAATGACACACGGCCCGGCCTTGATCTTCCTTTCTGAAGACACAGGCTAACCATGCCAAAAGCCCATTTTCGTAAAACACGGCGTCAGCTAACTTCTCGCCGGGTGTGGCGGACGCGTCTGGTTTTCTGGTCGGGTGCTGTGCTGGTCGGCCTGGCAGCCACAGCACTTGCCATCAGCAGCGACCGTGCAGGACAGGCTTTCTCACGTATTCTTGAAACGAGCCCCTATATCCCAATAGTTCTGACACCCTTAGGGCTGGTACTGATCACATGGTTAACCCGAAGCTTTGTCCCGTCTGCCGAGGGCAGCGGCATCCCGCAGGTAATTGCCGCCCTGCAGATAAAGCACGACTCAGATAGAAGAGATATTTTGTCACTGCGCATGGCGTTCAGCAAAGGCTTACTCGTCATACTTGGTATTATTTCCGGTGCATCCATCGGTCGTGAGGGGCCAACGGTTCATATCGCCGCAGCTATTACCTATGCCATGTCGCGTATTGCTCGCTTTCCTCTGCATGATATCGGCAGAGGTCTGATTGTTGCCGGCGCTGCCGCCGGTCTGGCAGCCGCTTTCAATACACCTCTGGCCGGTATTGTTTTCGTAATCGAAGAAATCCGCCGCAGCTATGAGAAAAATACCAGCGGTACCATACTCACTGCTGTCATCATTGCAGGAATGACGGCTTTGACTATACAGGGCGATTACCAGTATTTTGGTACAGTAACCACCAGTCTTGAACTCTCACAGATGCTTGGCGTAGTCATTACCACTGGTGTTATCGGTGGCCTGGCAGGAGGTCTTTTCGGCGCCCTGCTATTAGTTGGCACACGCAAACTGACAAACTTCCGCAATAGCCGCCCCTACGCTCTGGCACTGCTGTGCGGCTTATCATTAGCGGGTCTTGGCCTGGCATCCGGCGGCCTGACCTATGGCACGGGCTATGCTGAAGCCCAGAACCTGGTTAGCGGAGGGGAAAGCAACGGCTTCTCCTATGCCCTGATGAAACTCTCAGCCACCATCATATCCTACTGGAGCGGTATACCCGGCGGTATATTTTCCCCCTCCCTGTCTGTCGGTGCCGGTATCGGAGCCGGTATTGCAGAATGGTTCCCAACAGTTCCTTCTGCTGCCGTTATACTTCTTGGTATGGTGGCCTACTTCACTGGTGTCGTACAAACGCCAATTACCGCCGTAGTCATCATCATGGAAATGACAGCGGAGCAAAGCTTATTGCTGCCCCTGATGGCCACCGCATTGATTGCCGAAGGCATCTCAAAACTCATCAATCCAAAATCCATCTATCGCCAGCTGGCTATGGATTTCATGAAAGACGTGCATAAGAAGAAGCATGGTAAATGACGATGTTTTACGTATTATGTGTTACGAATTACGTAAAACCTGAATCGTAATATGTAAAACGTTATTTCCCCATAGCCTCAGGTGGTACCCCCACCAATTTGGCCTCTGGGATCCGTGACTTAACATAAGTACTCAATTCCAGCACCAGCCCTGGTTTGTGTTTGATAGATACCCATAGAAGATTTAAAGGAACATTCAGATCAACAAAAACGACTTCCTTGTATTGACTGAGTATCTCGGCGAGGATGTCGACTTTACAGCGCAGAATAGATTCAGCCTGATCACGCAGCCCGGGAAACAACATCATAAAATCTCCCAGTGCGTTGCCCTCGCCATCATGTGTCGGTACACGTTCATGCAACGGCTCATTAGGCAACAGTTCAAGCGAACATTTTAAATTTGTACTATTTTTCTTCTCAGGTAGCATAGCTCACAGATCAACTAATATTCATCAAGTTTAGTCCCTGTATTCTCTGATGCAAGTGGAGGATTTGACATTTGTAGTTTCTCCAAATCCTGCAAAACATGATCTGACAGACTATCCTGTAAATGAAAGATGCTGGAACCATCCTGTTCGACTCTGCCGGATGCCAGGATAAGTCCTGCAGGTAAACTACTAAGAATGTATTCTATATTTACATTTCCTGAAACCTGACGCAGCTTTACCAGTAGTTTTGTTGTAGCAGAGGATCGATCACTCACCAAAACAAGATCAAATACATCATGGATACCAGAGAGTCGAGATCTGACAGCCATTTCTATACCCTCAAGATGAACAACGCTTTCATTATCCTGAGCCTGGTTTACAAATGCTGGAACATATAGATTGATAACATCCCGAGCCTGTGTAGAAGAAACCATGTTCTGCGTCCAGATAAAGGCAGCGATCAATCCCGTCAGAATTACCAGGAGAATATACCTTGCACTTCTTTGCTGCCTGTATCTATTCAAGCTTGCGAAGAACTGGCGCCTCATTTCCCGCCCCCTGCTACGACTAGCCTGGCCATCAGGCAGGTAGGCATACAATGGCATTCGAATATCGAAATTCTTTAGATCATAAGTACCTAAAGCAACTAATCTCTGTCTTTCACTGGCCTTTAGATGCTGAAAGACCGTTCGAGACAGGCATATTCCACCTGCCCGTGCGCAATATGGCAGGCGTGAAGCCAGGTTCACATCCGCGCCCTGTAACCTGCCCTGTCGAAATAGCACTTCTCCAGTATGCAGGCCGATTCTTAGAATAAACTGAGACAGAATCTGTTGCAAAGAAATTGCAGCATTGAACGCCAGCGTGGCGTCGGGAAAATAAGCGTATAATTCACCTATCCTGATCTCCAGCAACTTACCATGAAAACGCTTCAAATGATCACGCAGAAACCCCTGATGCTCTTCTAGTCGACATGAGACTACAGGTATCTCTCTTTCATTCTCTGCCGTCTCGGTAACCTGGACAAACATAATGGTTACAACACTGCAATGCGTTTCAGGCATAGGATTTCCTTATCCTCTGTAAGATGGTTAACAGGTTGCGAATGAGACAAAATACATCAGAACCACATTTTACCCAAATAAATTAAAATGAATATTATGAGAAAACGGGCTTAATAGAGGGATCCAAAATCAGGAACCTAGCCACGCAAGAATGTTTTCAGTAATCTGTCTTTCCATTTCTGCAAGGTTATTTATACTACCAGTAACCACACCACCGGATGCCTGCACCTTCCCGTTCTGCTCAAAAATTCCCCATGTCAGTCTTACATGCTCTGCATTTTGCTGGAAACTGAAAACAAGCCTGAAGGCAGAACTACTGCCATACTTTTTGTCAGCATTTGTGTCGGGTTTTGATGCACCCTTAACAGGAAGAAGATTTACACCAGCTATCGAATTTACGCTCGTTTGTATTCGCCTGGCCATGTCGCTGAGTTCTTTGCCGAATCCACCACTGGAAAAATCCCTGATCTCAGTAACTTCAATATACCGAGTCTCAATTTCAGGCTTACTACTTGCGAACATTAAAAACAGTATTGTGGCTACCACCAACAATGGAATTTCAACAACAGGAGATATAATAGTTACATTTAAGTTGTCCAGATATTCGGTCTTCAGATACTCAAGTAAAAATCCCTGACGCCTGAGGAAAGCCTGTTTCTCTTCATATAGATAAAATACTGGCACTGTATCGGATAAAAAGCCCAGATCATGCCTGCCCAGTGGATAGGCATATACTGGAAAGTCCGGAGTAATTTCATCAATAATGGTTTTGCTGACGCATAGCCCATCTGCACGACCTAAAGATTGAAGACAGGTAGCAGCTGCCAGTGAAAGCTGTTGCTGGCTTTCTTTTTCTCCCTGTTTACTGGAGGAGTGAATACCGATTCGCGCAGTTATGCCTGGTTCTTCGGATGAAAGATTCCATGCATTGAGGGCTTCCTGTATGGCAAAACCAGCCTTTACTGCAGATTTGCAGGTTCTGAAGCTTGCTGAAATCGCATCACCGGTAAATTCAATCCCAAAACCAACTGCTTTTTCGATGATGGGTACCAGTATGGACTGGAAGGTTTCATAAAGATCAACCCCTTTACGCTGATCTTTCTGCATGATCAGCGAAGAGCCGACTATATCAGCTACCATATAGGTTAAGGGCATCTCTATTAGTTCTGGATAGTTCAGGTTTGATTCAAAAGTTGTCATATCAAGGCAAGGATCGCACGTAATAGCTAGTTATTGCGAAGATTCTTAACGCAGAGATGGCAGCTTTTGGATTGAACATGAGTATTCATGAATTAATAGAGGTGCCCTTGAGGGCGCAGTTGTCATTTCCTTTCAATGATAATTTTATCCACCAACCGGTAACCTTTCGGTAGCAATCGTCCACGTTGTGCACGGGCACCCCAATAGTCATCCATCTCAGCAGACTTCAGGCGACGGTATCGCTTGCCAGCATAGACCAGTAGTTTCTGACCATTCTTGAATACCATCGCAGCTGCCAGTTTTTCTTCACCCGTCTCAAATTTCTTTGTCGGAATGTTAATCAGCTTAACGCCTTTACCGCGTGCCATAACCGGTAAGTCTTCGATGCTGTATACCAGTAAATGCCCTGTTGAACCCGCCAGGGCTAGCCAGTCGTTCACGATATCGCCAACTTGTACCGGCTGCAATATATCGGCACCCTTTGTCAGTTTAAGCACCACCTTGCCCTTACGGTTTTTACTTTGTAGGTCACCGAGACGCGTGACAAAACCATAGCCTGCGCTGGTAGAAAGCAGGAAATAATCATCCGGCTTGCCGAACATCATGCCGCAAAAATGAGAACCACCCACTGGACTAAGCTGGGAGTTCAGGGGCTCCCCATGCCCTCTTGCAGAAGGCAGTTTATGCGCGGGAACAGTATAGGCCCGGCCGGTAGAGTCAATAAATACCAGCAGTTCATTACTGCGCCCGCTGGATGCCTGTAGCAGTTCGTCTCCCGGCTTATAACCGAGGCTTTCGGCATCCACATCCAGACCCTTGGCTGAACGTACCCAGCCGCGTCTGGAAAGTATTACGGTAATACCTTCAGACGGTACCATGGAAGCAGGGTCTATGGCATGGGCTGCATCTCTTTCTACCAGTGGCGAACGGCGCGGGTCACCGAACTCTTCTGAATCACGCAATATTTCCTTGCGTACCAGTGTTTTCATCCTCGCCTTTGAACCGAGAATTTTAGCCAGTTCATCCCTTTCTTTTGCCAGTTCATCATGCTCAGCATGCAGACGGAATTCCTCCAGCCTGGCCAGGTGGCGTAGTTTAAGATCAAGTATCGACTCAGCCTGTGTACCCGTCAGGCTAAACCTCTCCATCAATACAGGTTTGGGTTTATCCTCATTGCGGATGATGGCAATGACTTCATCTATATTGAGGAAGGCAATCTGCAGGCCTTCGAGAATATGCAAACGTGTTTCAATTTTCTCAAGCCGATACTGCAAACGCCGGGTCACAGTCTGAGTGCGGAACTGCAGCCATTCCACCAGCAGTTCGCGCAGGTTATACAGCTTTGGCCGGCCGCCCGTACTGATCGCGTTCATGTTGACGCGGTAGGATCTCTCGAGATCCGTTGTGGCACACAAATGGGCCATTAACTGATCCACGTCAACCCGATTGGAACGTGGGACTATGACAAGTCTGACCGGGTTTTCATGGTCTGATTCATCGCGTAAATCGTCCACCATGGGTAATTTTTTTGCGATCATCTGCTGTGCAATCTGCTCCAGCAGGCGAGAACCAGAAACCTGATGCGGCAGATTGCCGATAACGATGTTGCCGTCTTCTCTGTCCCAGGTAGCGCGCATGCGCAAGCTGCCCGTACCACTTTCATAGATGCTATGGATATCAGCTATCGGCGTAATGATCTCTGCAGCGGTAGGATAATCTGGCCCCTGGATATGCTCACAGAGTTCAGCGATGCTTGCCTTTGGTTGTTCCAGCAGACGTATGCAAGCGGCGGCGACTTCGCGCAGGTTGTGCGGTGGGATATCTGTCGCCAGACCTACCGCAATACCCGAAGTACCGTTTAATAATAGTGTCGGCAAGCGTGCAGGCATCAATAATGGCTCTTCAAGCGTACCGTCGAAGTTCTGCCCCCAGTCTACCGTGCCCTGTCCCAGCTCACTCAATAACAGTTCGGTGTAGCGTGTCAGACGTGCTTCAGTGTAACGCATGGCAGCAAATGATTTCGGGTCATCGGGAGCACCCCAGTTACCCTGGCCATCAATCAGTGGATAGCGATAACTGAATGACTGCGCCATCAGCACCATCGCCTCATAACAGGCACTGTCACCGTGTGGGTGATATTTACCCAGCACATCACCCACCGTGCGTGCCGACTTCTTGAATTTTGCTGCGGCGTTCAACCCGAGTTCGGACATCGCATAAACTATACGTCGCTGCACCGGCTTCAGACCATCAGCCACCGATGGCAGAGCCCTGTCCAGAATGACGTACATGGAATAATCGAGATAGGCCTTCTCGGCAAAACTGGCCATCGCCATGTTCTCGATATTTTCATTCTCCAGCGCCAGCTGCGCCTGCACCCCGCGGTTAGAGGATGAACTCGATTTCGATGATTTTCGTTTAGTCATATTTCGTTCTATCAGATTTTATAAAACCCTGTAGGTTCGAATTCATTCGGACAAAAAGTCGTGCGAATGAATTCGCACCTACATTCCTATCAGCTCTCAACCGGTGTTATCATTGCGTAAAAACATTTTACGCTTCTAATTGTGCCTCATCACCCTTCTCACTCAGCCAGGCCTTGCGATCGCCTGCACGACCTTTGGCGAGTAGCATATCCATGACATTGAATGTCATGTCGCCGGGAGTAAATTCGAGACGTACCAGACGACGTGTATCTGGATCCATCGTCGTTTCACGCAGCTGTGGCGGGTTCATTTCACCCAGCCCTTTGAAACGCTGCACATTGACCTTGCCGCGCAGGCCATCATCCTTTATCTGTTGTAGCACAGCTTCTTTTTCCTCGTCATCAAGGGCATAGCGTACCGTCTTGCCGACATCAATGCGATATAAGGGTGGCATGGCCACATAGACCCTGCCGGCCTCCACCAGTGCCGGGAAATGTCGCAGGAACAAGGCGCACAAAAGCGTAGCAATATGCGCACCATCCGAATCTGCATCAGCCAGTATGCATACCTTGCCATAGCGCAGATTACTCAGCTTATCGGACCCCGGATCCAGCCCCAGAGCAACAGCAATATCATGCACTTCCAGTGAACCTAACACAACGGTGGAATCAACCTCCCAGGTATTCAATATTTTTCCGCGTAGCGGCAAGATGGCCTGGGTATTGCGGTTGCGTGCCTGTTTCGCTGAACCGCCGGCTGAATCACCTTCGACCAGAAACAGCTCGGTGACTTCCAGATCCTGTGCAACACAATCAGCCAGCTTGCCCGGCAGTGCCGGCCCCGAAGTGAGTTTTTTTCGCTGTACCTTTTTCCCTGCACGCTGCCTGGCAATGGCATTACTGATGGCCAGCTGCACAATGATTTCAGCCTCTGCAGTATTGTGGTTCAGCCACAGGCTGAAAGCATCCTTGATGGCCTGGGAAACAAAACCTGAGGCATCCCGCGAAGACAAACGCTCCTTGGTCTGGCCTGAAAATTGCGGCTCTGTCATGTGCAGAGACAGCACATATGAACAGCGCAGCCATACATCATCGGGAGAAAGTTTTATCCCGCGTGGCAACAATTTTCGGAAATCGCAGAACTCGCGTACGGCATCTACCAGGCCACTACGCAAACCATTGTTATGGGTGCCACCCAGTGAGGTAGGAATGAGATTTACATAACTTTCAGTAACAAGTTCGCCTGCATCCGGCAACCATGCAATGACCCACTCGACCCCCTTGTCATCGTCGCTGAATTTACCGGAAAAAAGTTCAGCCGGGACTAACGGTATTTCACCCAGCTCATCCAGCAGATAATCACGCAATCCATCTTCATACAACCAGCTTTCATTCTGCTCGGGATCCGCTTCCAGCATCAGACTGATTTTCAGTCCCGGGCAAAGCACTGCTTTTGCCCGCAGTACATGCTTCAGCTGGCGCAGACTGAATTTTATCGAGTCGAAAAACTGGGCGTCCGGCCAGAAATGAATCAGGGTACCGGAATTTTTCTTACCCACCTTGCCTATCTGTTTTAGTTCTGATTGTTTATGACCATCAGCAAAGAACTGCTGGTATTCAATACCGTTGCGCCGAATACGTACTTCCAGCTTGCTGGACAGGGCGTTAACTACGGAGACGCCGACGCCATGCAGGCCACCGGAAAAGCGATAATTTTTATTGGAAAACTTACCGCCTGCATGCAGGCGGGTAAGTATCACTTCTACCCCGGACACTCCCTCACGTTTGTGGATATCAACCGGCATGCCACGACCATTATCAGCCACCGAGACAGATCCATCACGCAACAGAACGATACGAATCTCGTTACAATATCCCGAAATGGCCTCATCAACACTGTTATCAACCACCTCCTGTATCAGGTGATTGGGACGTTCAGTCTGGGTATACATACCCGGTCGCTTGCGCACCGGCTCAAGCCCTGTGAGCACCTCAATACTGGAGGCATCGTAGGTGCTACTCATTTGTCGTTACGTTTTCTATGTTCGTGCTGCTATTTCTAATTGTCTCTATCCTGCTTTTTATAAGCTTTCAAACCGTTCATTCTGATAAGAATTTTGTCCCTGTTCGCTGCATAGGCAAAATGGCCGCAGAGATAATTATCGATCAGAGTCGCCCGGTATCGACCATTACCTTCATCGACCACAGGCTTCCATGTCTGCTCATCAAATGGCCGTATAGGGCCGTCTGAGCCGGCATAACCATACGCCATGTAGCGCCTGTAACCACAATCAAAACCTTCATAACTGACCGTACGAGCACCGTGAGGGGAGATCGCTACAGTTACCATGCGTACGATATTATCTTTTTTACTGGATGTGATTGATGAGATATCCACGTAGAATGTAGATTTCGACTTGCGTATCTCAAGTTTTCTGAGGTTACTATCGCGAGGATACTCAGGCATCCCTTCAATCGTCAGCTTTTGCGGCTGCTTGTTTTCATCTTTACGTGGGACATACTGATCTTTTTCAACATCATCAAAAACAGGATCAGCCTGACCAGCCTGCAATGTCATTGGTAGAAAGCTGACCAGCACAATGATAAGAGTTTTCAAAATTATTCTCTCGACTTCTGTATGTTATTTATTATACATGTGAAAGGGGTAATATTTACTGGATACCCGGGGAAAATGAAAGAAAATTAGGCCTGTCAATGAAGGAACCTCTGATCAGTTATGCCATGTCTCTGCGAGACCTGAACCGTGCAGCTACAAAGCGTGCTTCGCAGCGAATGGCCCGGTCCTTTGCAAGAAGCGCAATGCCGTAGATGTGCGCTTCAGACCTCGCCCTACGGGGCTTACAGGCTGATACACACTCAAGGCGCAGCTTTGAAAGCATGCCTGGGCCTGGTGAAAAGTTGCAACGCTGAGTGTGTATCAGCCTGTAAGCCAGAGATATGGCATAATTGATCAGAGGTTCCTTAAATACATATTGACCTGAAAACCGACCTCCGATAGGTTGCCACTCCGGTCTCCATTTAGACACTTACTACGGAATACCCATCATGCCTGCGAAAAAATCCAGCACACCCGATTTCGAAACTGCAATGAAAGAACTCGAACAGATTGTAGAGAGCATGGAAAATGACCAGCTGACACTGGACGAATCACTGCAGAAATTTGAGCGCGGTGTAGAACTCAGCCGCATCTGCCAGGAAAACCTGAAAAAAGCCGAGCAGAAAGTCGAACAGCTGGTAAAAAAGCATGGCCAGCTGGTCATTGAACCATTCAATGACGACCAGGAAAGCACCTAACGTGCCGGAACATGCCATTGAGCAACAGCTAATTCCCTACCGGGATCGTCTGGAAGCCTATCTTGATAAGGTACTGCCAGCTGCTGACACCACGCCGGCCGTATTACACGAAGCCCTGCGGTATTCGACTCTGAATGCCGGCAAGCGCCTGCGTGCCTGCCTGGTATACCTGACCGGCGAAATGTTTAATGCTACGCCTGTTGCCCTTGATGCACCTGCCGCGGCAGTCGAACTAATTCATGCCTATTCACTGGTACACGATGATTTACCCTGCATGGACGATGATGACCTGCGACGCGGCAAACCAAGCTGCCACAGGGCCTACGATGAAGCCACCGCCATGCTGGTAGGTGATGCCCTGCAGTCACTGGCCTTTGAACTACTAGCATCGGTCGAATCACCTGAGAATACTATATGCCCACGCCTGATTCGTACACTGGCAAGAGCAGCAGGTTCTCAGGGCATGGCCGGTGGTCAGGCACTGGATCTCGCAGGAGAAGGCAAAGAGCCTGAGCTTTCATCCCTGCAACAGATTCATGCAATGAAAACAGCTGCTCTAATAGAGGCCGCAGTACTTATGGGAGCACAAACGGCAGGTGTTACGGAAAGCGGCCAGTTACAGCTACTTTCAGACTATGCCAGATCAGTCGGACTGGGGTTTCAGATCCGTGATGATATCCTTGACGTAGTCAGTGACACGGAAACACTCGGTAAACAGACAGGTGCGGATGAGATCAACAGCAAGGCCACCTACCCCAGTCTTATGGGCCTGACAGCGGCCAGACAGTCTGCGGAAAATACCCATCAACAGGCCAGCACAGCCCTCGACCAACTCCCCTTTGACACACAATCCCTCCAGATGTTGGCCGATTACGCCATAAATCGAATATACTAGTACTCTTTCAAGGTGTTAAACTAGGATTCAGCGCTCCTGTGGTGTTTCGCGGCAAGGCGCCGTGCGTAGGCAATGGCCCGGTCCTTGTCAAGCACGGCAACGCCGCTGCGGGACACCACAGGAGCGCCCGAGGGGTTGGTCTGACAGCGTTCCTGGCTGCGTTCCACCTATTGCAAAGGACTACGGCCATTCGCTGCGAGGTGCGCCTTGCCATGAACGCTGTCAGACCAACTGAATCCTGGTTTAACACCTTGAAAGAGTACGTGGGATGGCTACCGATATTCCAATAGATCATGATGACCCTGCCGAACATTCTCAGGCTGAACCTGAAGCAGACTTGCTGCCGCAGATTGACTCACCAGAAGACCTTCGCCGCCTTGATGCCAAAGATTTACCTCGTTTAGCGGATGAATTACGTCAGTTTCTTATAGAATCTGTCTCAAAAACGGGTGGTCACCTGTCAGCCGGGCTAGGCACCGTTGAACTCACCATCGCCCTGCACTATGTATTCGACACACCGGTGGATCGTCTGGTGTGGGATGTTGGCCATCAAACCTACCCACACAAGATCCTTACAGGCCGGCGTAAGGATATGGCAACACTGCGGCAAAAAGGTGGTATATGTGGCTTTACGAGCAGAGAAGAAAGCAAATATGACACCTTTGGCGTAGGCCATTCCAGTACATCGATCAGTGCCGCGCTGGGCATGGCTGTGGCTGCAGCGATAAAGAAAGAAGAACATGATGTGGTCGCCATCATTGGTGACGGCGCTATGGGTGCAGGCATGGCATTTGAAGCATTGAATTGTGGCGGAGAAATAGACGCAAATCTACTGGTCATCCTGAATGACAATGAAATGTCGATTTCACACAATGTCGGCGGCCTGTCCAATCACCTGGCCCGCCTGATGTCTGGTCGGGTCTACAGCTCTGCACGGGAAGGCAGTAAAAGTATACTTAGTCGTATGGGCCCTTTGTGGGACTTCGCAAAACGCAGTGAGGAGCATATGAAAGGCATGATTATGCCGGGGACCCTGTTTGAGGAACTGGGGTTCAATTACATCGGCCCGATAGACGGCCATGATATGAATACCCTGGTCAAAACCCTGCGTAACATGAAACATCTGAAAGGCCCGCGCTTCCTTCATGTAATCACCAGAAAAGGCAAAGGCTATGAACCCGCCGAGCATGACCCCTGCACCTATCACGGTGTACCACCTTTCAATATCGAGACAGGTGAGGCAAGCGGGAGACCGGGCACTAAACCTGATTATTCAAGCATTTTTGGCCAGTGGCTATGCGATATGGCTGAAAATGACGCCAGACTGATTGCTATAACGCCGGCCATGGGTGAGGGATCCGGGATGGTCAAATTTTCGGAACTGCATACTGAGCGCTATTTTGATGTTGGTATCGCTGAACAACATGCGGTTACATTTGCCGCCGGTCTCGCTGCGGATGGTTTAAAACCTGTGGTAGCGATCTATTCAACCTTCTTGCAGCGTGCTTACGACCAGCTAATCCACGATGTGGCGATCCAGAACCTGCCAGTCGTATTTGCTATAGACCGGGCCGGCCTGGTGGGTGCTGATGGTCCGACACATGCCGGTGTATTTGACCTCAGCTACCTGCGTTGTGTGCCAAACATGACAATAATGGCGCCTTCAGACGAGAATGAGTGTCGAACAATGCTGACCACTGCCTTTCAGCTGGATTCGCCTTCCGCCGTAAGATACCCGAGAGGATACGGGCCGGGAGTCCAAATTGATGAGGACCTGGCCACCATAGAAATCGGTAAATCCAGAACTCTGCTTGAGGGAAATAAGGTCGCCATACTGGCCTTCGGCAGCATGCTAGCACCGGCCCTGGAAGTAGGAAGAAATATTACTGCTACCGTCATCGATATGCGCTTCGTCAAACCACTGGATGAAGAAATTATCAAACAAATGTCTGCAAGCCATCAGTTGATCGTCACGGTAGAAGAAAACGTCATTAAGGGCGGCGCCGGCAGCGCCGTCAATGAATATCTGGCAAGCATCAACAGCAACTGTCTAAGGCTTAACCTGGGCTTACCTGACCATTTTATTGAGCATGGCGATACCTGCCTGCTACTGGCCGATTGTGGTCTTGACCCGGCTGGAATACTAAAATCCATAACAAATGTAGTGTCTGTACCACTTGTCCACAGTGCTGAATCCGCCTAAAATTCGTCCCCCATTCAAGCCTAAACCCCGGATACCTGACGTGACTGAAGACTCCAATACCCGTGACAGTGACAACGACAGTGAGATCGCTGATGTCCAAAGCAGGCATGATAGCCGGCAAATCACTATCGACAAGGTAGGCATCAAGGATATTCGCCACCCGGTGAGGGTAAAAGACAGAAGTGAAGGTGAACAGCATACGGTTGCTACATTCAATATGTATGTTGAATTACCACATAACTTCAAAGGCACCCACATGTCCCGTTTTGTTGAAATACTGAATCAACATGAACGGGAAATATCGATAAAATCATTCCACGACATGCTGGAAGAAATGCGAGAACGTCTGGAAGCTGAAACCGGCCGTATCGAAATGAGCTTTCCCTATTTCATAAGCAAAAAAGCCCCTGTTACCGGCGTACAGAGCCTGATGGACTACCAGGTTTCTTTTAATGGTGAAATCGAGAAAGGTGAGACATCAATCGAATTAAAAGTCATTGTACCCGTCACATCGCTATGCCCCTGCTCAAAAAAAATCTCCGACTACGGCGCTCATAATCAGCGTTCGCATGTCACCGTAACGATCCGTGCCAACAGTTTTATCTGGATTGAAGAACTGATCGAGATGGTGGAAAAACAGGCAAGCTCAGAACTATACGGTCTGCTTAAACGCCCGGATGAAAAACACGTCACCGAATATGCCTACGACCATCCTAAATTTGTAGAAGATATGGTGAGAGATGTCGCGGCAACCTTGAATACAGATGATAGAGTAGATGCCTATATTGTTGAATCTGAAAACTTCGAATCCATCCACAATCATTCAGCCTACGCTTTGATTGAACGCGATAAACTGTCGGAGACAACCTAAAGAAAATTTTTGGCATTGTCGAAGTAGGCCAGCTTAGCGCAGCGTAAGAAGATAAGGTACGCAAATGCCTGGTTACACTATCGCTCTACGGTACAATAGCGATCGATTTAATTCTTTTGTAGGTGCGAATTCATTCGCACAGATTGATCCTGTCCGAATTTGTCGAACCTACAATGCTGCACCTGAACTTGATCTTAAAACCCCGTTCAGGTGAGAGAATTTGGCCATTAATGGTCACTATTTTATTGCTTTCTTTGTTGATCGTTTCTTCGCAGCCTTCTTTCTCATTGCCTTCTTTTTCATTGCCTTTTTCTTTACGACCTTCTTTTTGGTAGACGGCCGAACTGCTTTCTTTTTAGCAGCTTTTTTCTTTATTGCCTTCTTTTTTACTGTTTTCTTCTTTACAGTCTTTTTAACAGATTTCTTTTTTGTCTTTTTTGCGGCCGCTGCAGTCTTCTTTTTCTTGTACTTATCTATTTCTTTGTCAACCTTTTCCAGACCCCTGCCATAGAATCGGGCAGATACTACATGATCACTTATAGCCTTGAGTTTCTCAACCAGAGGATTTATCGCCTCACGTAATTCCATAGCAGCCTGCTTTTCCTTTTTAAGCTGCACTTTCTGCTTCCCTACCTGTTTCTTCTTCGCTACTGATCCTTTTTCAGCAAAGCGACTTTCTGCAACCATCAACCTGTCCTTAGTCTTTGCGAGTTTTGTATTTGCCCGCTTCAGCTGCCGAAGAAGTTTCCTTTTCTCCCTTTTTAGAATGGATTCAGTTCTTTGTGTAAGCTTAATAAAATCATTTCTTGCCTTGTTAAAAGCTATATAGGATTTAGATACATTATCAGGCATAAGTCACCTCTTGTTGATTGTTATGAACATCATAGATTTTTATCTCTGTGTGTCAAGCAATAGTGGCATATAGATTAAATCTTGTTAAACCATTTTTTTACCATTTATCTGCATAACAATACCAATTCGGAGTAATACTACAGACATATATTTTTGTTTTAATGACAACTCACGATGACATATCTTTATGACGTGGGCCTTTAACACAATAGATTTTTGTAGATAGAAACTATAAGAAAGTAGATGGGAGTCTACTTGTAATGATCCCCCGCTAGTGGCCCTTCAAGCCATTGCAGAATTCTCCTCTAAAGCTGTTTGGCCTGCCCCGGTGGCAGGCATTTTTTTTCGCACCTCACCGTTGAATCAATTCCATAGTAGTGCCAGTGCGTTTCATTTCCAGCTTACTTAGAAATGACATGCCAAGCAGGATACCAGCTGGCCCTGGATCCTGGATAACAGCAGCATGTACATTCTCAATTTCAATTGAACCGACACTGACCTTATCAAGAGTAATAAAACGTATCCGGGTATTACCATTTGCCGTACTGGCATACGCTTTTTTTCCTGATTCAAAATCAATGTCCAGCCGCCGTGCCATACTTTCACTCAAAGCAACAGAACTAGCACCCGTATCTACAAGAAAAGTTACGGATTTATTATTAATTTCACCACCAACATGAAAAAACCCATCCAGTCCCATGTTTAAAGTGACAGTAGTAGCAAATCCTTCACTGGAACTATTTCCAACATTCATCGGCTCGGTTGCCGGATTGATATGTAGCCCTATTTGTTCTTCTTTGCCATCAACATTGATAACTGCGCCACTGGTGTTCGATGAAATCAGGGTCAGCCCTTCAGGTGTAGTATCGCCTGCACGAAGCACGCGACGTTGGCCATCAATGATCAAAATCGCCTTGCCATTAAACAATGCGTAGACAGAGACAGATTTAACCGCTGATGCAGGCGCTGAAAAGATCATTGCCAATACAATGAACAGTACTGATTTGACTGCTATGATTATATTAGCTTGTGATTTATAGATAGTCATAGTGTTGAAATAGCTTATTTTTGTACAAGAGTCAAAAAATGAAACGAATTGGGATAGATCTCGGCGGAACAAAAATAGAAGGTGTCGTTCTTTCAGGCGATAATAGGATACTCGTAAGAAAACGTGTACCAACTCCTCATAATGATAGTGGAGAAAAGACATATCTGGCAATTATCACTGCCGTCAACACACTCATTGAGCAGCTTGAAATTGATACAGATGCACCTTGCAGTGTCGGAATAGCAACTCCCGGGACTCAATCTTCGCTCACTGGTTTGATGAAAAACAGCAATACCATCTGCCTTAATGGCAGACCATTGCTGAAAGACCTGGAACATCATCTTGCAAGAGAAATACGCCTGGCAAATGACGCA
Source organism: bacterium BMS3Abin11 (assembly GCA_002897635.1). Classification (NCBI taxonomy): domain Bacteria; species bacterium BMS3Abin11. Next base: position 92,309 of record BDTD01000007.1, read on the forward strand.
AACTGCTTCGCTCTCTCTGAAGCAAAAGATGGCGCTGGTACAAACTACGCTTCTGTATTTGGAATTATTATGGGTACCGGGGTTGGTGGCGGGATAGTTATAAATAATCGTCTTCATACCGGTAGCATGGGTATCGGCGGAGAATGGGGACACAATCAATTACTAAAAGATGGTCCTGTTTGTTATTGCGGACGGAAAGGCTGCGTAGAAACATTGATTTCAGGCCCGGGCCTGAGTGCTGACTATAAGAGATCTTCAGGCGCTGGCGCCAGTCCTTCTGAAATAATCAAACTGGCCGAGCAAGGCAACTCTATAGCTATTGAAACCATCGAGCGCTTTCTCGCACATTTCGGTCGCGCCGTGGCCACTGTAATCAATATCCTGGACCCGCATGTCATCGTGCTGGGTGGCGGACTGTCAAACCTTGATATTCTCTATGATCGAGGCCGACAGGCCATAGAACCACATATTTTCAGTGACAGCTTCACTACCCCGATTTTAAAAAATTGTCACGGCGATAGCTCGGGGGTGTTGGGGGCAGCGTATTTGTGGGATTAAACATAAGTTTCAAGTTCCAAGATCCAAGTTCCAAGTTCCAAGTCAAAAGCATGAATCTCTGTGGTATGAGCCTTTGAATTTGCTTGGAACTTGGATCTTGGAACTTGGAACTAATAACAATATGACTCCAACCTGATTTCCCAGTAAAATGGTGCCACACGAAATCACCAGGCAGCCCCGAAAATGCGCACATCACAATTCCTTCTATCGACCCTTAAAGAAACACCTGCCGATGCCGAAATTATCAGCCATCAATTGATGCTTCGTGCTGGCATGATTCGACGAGTCGCTGCAGGGGTCTATAACTGGCTGCCGCTGGGTCTGCGTGTCTTACGCAGGGTTGAGGCCATTATTCGTGAAGAAATGGATCGTGCCGGGTGCCAGGAACTGCTGATGCCAGCGATCCAGCCAGCTGAGCTCTGGCAGGAATCGGGGCGCTGGGACGAATATGGGTCTGAATTACTTCGTCTGACGGATCGACATCAACGGGAATTCTGCTTTGGCCCGACACATGAAGAAGTCATTACAGATCTGATTCGCCGGGAAATCAGAAGTTATCGCCAGCTGCCCGCCACGTTTTACCAGATACAAACCAAGTTCCGTGATGAAATCCGACCACGCTTCGGCGTCATGCGGGCGCGCGAGTTTCTGATGAAGGATGCCTATTCATTCCACAGCAGCGAGGAATCACTGGATGACAGCTATCAGATCATGCATGCCACCTACACACGCATTTTTTCGAGAATGGGGCTGGAATTCAGACCGGTAGAAGCCGATTCCGGATCCATTGGCGGCAGCGCATCACATGAATTTCATGTGCTGGCGGATAGCGGTGAAGACGAACTGGTTATCTGTCCCGCATGCGATTACGCCGCCAATATTGAGCAGGCCCCTGCACTGCCACCAGTTGGCAAAAGGCCCGGATCTTCATTAGAGATGGAAACTATCGATACTCCCGGACAGTACAGTATTGAGCAGGTTTCATCTTTCCTGGATATCAAACCCGAGCAAATCATTAAAACCTTACTGGTCCATGGTGCAGAAGGACCTGTCGCTCTGATTCTTCGCGGCGACCACGAACTAAATGAGATCAAAGCAGAAAAACTACCGATGGTATTGAAGCCTCTCGCCTTGCTGAGTCCTGAGGAAGTCAAACAGGCAGCTGGTTGTGCACCCGGTTCTGTCGGCCCTGTCGGGCTTAATATTCCTGTTATCGCCGATGAAAGTGCATTACGCCTGGCCGATTTTGTCTGTGGCGCAAATGTCGAAGATAAGCATTTAACCGGGGTAAACTGGGAACGGGATCTGCCTGAAGTGGAGCTGGCTGACCTGAGAAATATCGTAGAAGGCGACCCCTGCCCCCGTTGCGATGCGTCAGTTTCAATTCGCCGTGGTATAGAAGTCGGTCATATTTTCAAGCTGGGAACTAAATACTCGGAAAGTATGAATGCCACCTGCCTGGATCAGAACGGCAAAGCGGTTGTCATGCCAATGGGCTGTTATGGCATTGGTGTGTCACGTATTGTGGCAGCGGCAATTGAACAGTCCTATGATGAAAAAGGTATCATCTGGCCAGACAGTATTGCACCATTTGATGTGGCTATCGTTCCTGTCGGATATCACAAATCAGAAGATGTTTCCAAAACGTGCAATGACATCTATGACAATCTACTAAATGCTGGCCTTAATGTCCTGCTGGATGATCGCAATGAAAGACCGGGCGTGATGTTTGCCGATATGGAACTGATAGGCATCCCGCATAGGATCGTTATCGGTGATCGCGGCCTTAAAAACGGCGTTGTAGAGTATAAATCACGAACACAGACCGATACACTGGATATTGCTGTCAACGAAATCGTTTCCCTGATAGTTTCCCTGCTTGAGGAGCGTTCGATTTAGCGGTTGAGTATCTCTATATTATATTATCTCAAGTCCACACCGAACATGAACATCACCTCACTCCGCACGCTTATCCTGTTCTTCTGGCTAGCTGTCTATGGCACCGGCAGCGCTGAGGAATTTATCCCTCCCGTTATTGATGATGAGATGCGTCAGATCCTGCGCCAGGCTATGTATGGCCCGAAGGGCTTTGAAGATCACATCGCCGCAGAAGTCTGGTTAACGGACATGTCGAACCGCTTAAAAAAAACAATCCCCGATGCCGACTATCGGCTGGAGTTGCTTAGAACCATCCATTCTGAGTCAGTTCGTGCCGGTCTGGAGCCGGAACTGGTACTGGCCGTCATACAGGTTGAAAGTAATTTTGATCGTTTTGCCATTTCTCCCACGGGGGCAAGAGGACTGATGCAAATCATGCCCTTCTGGATCAAGGAATTAGGTTATCCTGACGATAACCTCTTCATAACACAGATGAACCTGCGCTACGGCACAACCATACTGAAATATTATCTTGATAAGGAAAAAGGCCAGACAAGCAAGGCCCTGGCTCGTTATAATGGTAGTGTTGGTAAAACGAGATATCCACGGCTGGTGTATGCGGCGCAGCGGAGGAAATGGTTTAAGCAGTAAAACAGTATAAAGTTCCAAGTTCCAAGTTCCAAGCAAATTCAAAGGCTCATACCCAGAGGCTCATGCTTTTGACTTGGAACTTGGAACCTGGAACCTGGAACTTGGAACTTGGAACTTGGAACTTGGAACTTGGAACTGAATCCTTTTCAACCACCCCCACGAACCTCAAACCCCTTCAGGTCGTCAATGCAGGCATCAGATACAATTTCATATTTTACTTCCTTAACTTTTGCGAATTTCGGCCCCTGCCAAAGCCATTGTTTGAGTTTTTCGACGTTCATCTGTTCACCACAGGCCAAAAGCTCAACATGTCCGTTGCTCAGGTTTCTTACCCAGCCATTTAACCCAAGTTGCAGCGCTTTATCTCGTGTTGAGGCGCGAAAGAATACACCTTGTACCCGGCCACTTACGATAAACCGACAACACTGATGTGTCATTCGCGCTAACCGGGCAGAATCATAGTTGCAGGCAGGACGGGACGAAAATTTAGGGCTGATTTAGCCGGTTTTACTCTCACACGATAGTATACTTCTTCCTTTTCTGATTCTGCCCGCTGCTTCGCAATCTCTGCTTTAAACCAGCCTTTTTCACTGATATTCGCTACCTCCACTTTCTCTCCCCCGGCAACTGAGGAATAATCATTACAGTTTCCTCATATTTGGAGGTTTTTACCTTATTCTATCTATTCCCGCATATATTATTAGGTTATAGTGAGCAAAATAAGTATATTTTTATAAAAACTGGGTTATTACAAGCATGAAGATCAACTTGTCCGTCCCGGCACTGTCAACGGATCCTGTAGAATTCGTTCAAATAAACCCCGGGACACTTGCCAGTGACCTGGCTGCGCTGCCACATGATGACTTCCTCTATTCCGGTCATCACATCCTGAATGACCTGGAGCAATTTAACCGTGCATCCGTCAACGATGAGCTACGCTTAAAGCTGCTTGATCTCTATCGAATCAGTATCCTTAATCTGGCAAAGCGATTGCGTAAATCGATAGGGAAAGACGATTTACCTATCAGTAAAAAACTACTAACCAGACAAAAAATCACACTGGATCTTCATCGGCAGCTTACAGATGGCTATAAACGAATACTGCTCAACCAGGATCTAGCCGAGAATGTTGATAATTCCGAAAATATTGTGATCGTCTCTTGTGAGCGTGCAGTATTTTCTCTACTTGAGATTCTTACCCTGTCGTCTCTTTCGTACACACCCGTGCCGGAAAATACCTGGAAAGAGATGCATACTATTTTTCAAATGGCACATCAGAAAGGTTTCACAGGTATCAGGATTCCTGATGTCGCTGATAGCAACAAGAGTATAAAAATTCTTGATATCTATCTATTTGCACTATTGCTTGGCCTTTCCGAGCCCTATGGCCTGCCAAATGGCGGCCTGCATACCTTACTCCGCTACTTTCACCTATGGATCGGCTACCTGAGTCTTTTTGATAAGAATAATCTGGATGGGCTACGATATTTTTATCGTATAGATCCTGATATTGACAAACCAGCCCTGCCTTTTCCAGAAGCTCATCTTAAAGGCCTGCTTTATGTCACAACTGATTCACTCGTACACCAAATACGTGGCCCGAATCCACCCATTGACATAACTGAAGATTACAAAAATGGCAGAATTAGTAGTTTATCCATACGCTCATTTTTCCCAAAACTAATCTCATCATGGACGAAATACCCAATTCGACGTTATCAGAGAAGTAATGCGAGTGGAGAAATTGAATTGATAACCGGTTTGTCAAAAATCAATTATTTTCTTCAACAAAGTAATTCCAGCTTGACAAAAAAAGATAAAAATAAATTTCAGATCTGGCAAATTAAAAATGACAGCGCGACTGGACTTGGCATTGAATACCATGGCCATGAAGTGAAATCGGTTAATGTTGGCGATATGGTACTCTATCGAACGATTGACCTGGAGATTGAAAGCAGATGGGTAACAGGAATTATTTGCAGGTTTAATCAGCCGGGAAGGTCCCATCTATCGATAGGTATTCAGCGTATGCCGCCTGACGTCCACCCTGGGAAAATATTCAAACTATCCAAAAATGAAAAAGATAGCCGACCTATCCTGATGTACCCGGAGAACCGTCTATTGAATTCTGAAGCCACCCTGGCCACACTACCTGGCATTTATCATGCCGGTATGAAATTTCATGTTTCTCTGGATAATGGCAGGGAATTCCGTATCAGAGCTATAAAGGCAGTGCAGCTAAATCCTCTATTTGAGCAATTTACCTTTGAATCCCTGGATCAGGAAGATTAAGACGCCTCGGATTTCTAACTCTTTGGAACGTCAAGTAAATAGACTCGTATCTTGTCTTTCTCCCACATCAAACGAAATCTGTCCGGGTTCGAACTAATATAGTCTTCGAGCTTTTCAGAATAATAATAATTTTCTATTTGCAAAATCCCCTCAGGCCAGTGCCGCGCAACACGACCTGTTTCGCTCATGCCTCCGTTTCGTTTGTTGATAATAAAAAGATAACCTCTATAGCGATCAAAAGGATTGCTGGAATAGTCATCATAATTGAATTTAATAAACCCACCCCAGATTCGATGGAACTTTGCCCGGCTAGAGATATGCCTTGTTAACGCGGTTAACATATAACCGGTTACCGGGTCAGTAATTATTCTCTTTCCCCCCTCAATACCATTTAAATACTCAAGTAAATCGCTCCATTGTTCAGGACTGTTTTCAGCTGGGACTGATTTAAGAGTTAATAAACGACTGTATTTATTCTCAATAAAAGTGGTCTTAAATGGAAATAGTAGAGAAATAAGAAGGATTGCGATTAGCAACCCATAAGTCTTTTTAAGATAACTTCCCGTCCAGATGTATTGCACAGCAGTGACAAACAAATAAGCTCCAACCAGCTCAAGCGGTACAAGAAAACTCATTCGCCAGAGGGTTAAACTCCAGGAGTAACGAAGGAAAAGATCTGTAAAAAAAGGATTAAAGACAGTAAAGAATGGACTCAGCATTCCAGCCATTAGAAATGCATTATTGCTGAATTTTTTAATATTCAGGATAAACAGAAGTATTACCACTGCCCCCCAAAGAGTAACTACGTAATAGAACTGGTAGGTCGGGTTTAGAATGTACAAATTCTTGAAAAAAGGAAGAATATTCTCCAGTGGAATAATTTTTGGCTGTTGTACTGGATGACGAGCAATCGATATATATGAATATATAAATATTGATACCATTGCTGTCTGTGATAGCAGAAATGATATATTGACCTTGTCAGTCAGGAATTTTACAGGAGCTATTCGTATTGACCTGGCCTGCCCTTGCCAAAGTAATTTAAAGTTAGAGGCATGTTTCTGAACAAACAGATAAAAGCTCATTATAAAGACCATCAGAATAGCAAAAAGCGCCTCCTGACGGTGTATGTGAAGGCTTGCATAGAAAATAAACCCTGCGACCACTGGATATTTAATATCCCATTTTTTTTCGCGAAAGAAATCTATGGCGATGGCCATGACAGAAAAATACAGGACAAAATTAAGAATTGTGGGTGCAAGTGCGTAGTAACGGATAAATGAAAAAATATTTACACCAAAGTGAAAGAAGGTGAAGAACACAGCAGCAATTGAAATAAATATAAGAGTCTTCAAGGATAAATTCATTTCCCTGAATACCACTTGTGAGAACCAGTAAACTCCTAGAAGAAATACCGTTGCATTAAAAATACTTGCAGCTAAAATTGAAGCTGATAGTCTTAAACCACCCCATGAACTAATAAAAGAATACAGGTAAAACCAGTACTTACCATTTTGGCCAAGATTGCCCTGTAAAGGAATCCCGTTGCTATTTGATCCAGATATATCACGAGCTACTTCCTGTATAGATTCCATATGCTGAAAAATATCTGCAGGCAACTCTACATAGGCACCAACAAGAAAAAAATAAGCCAGAATGAAAAATATTATTATAAATATGGGCGCAAGCCAGGAATAAGCTCCGTACCCATAACGTCTCACTTCAGCATGACTCCCCCTGGGATATGTACGACGGAGGAATTTAATAAATGCCAGCAGACTAAGAATTGAAATAATTAGAAAGTATGTATACGTGAAATATTGAGAACCCTTATCAAAATAATCAACTGCTTTTAGAGAAAAAACAAAAACGGCATAGGAAAGTGAAAAGCTTAATAAATAACGATACCTGTCGAAGCCAAGGAGATAGATAATAGCCAGGCCAGGTATAAATAACAGGATTAACGCAATTAACAAAAACTCCATAAGCTTTAGTATCCTCCCCTACTAAGAACAATTCTCAGGGTTTTCATCAGAGTCACGAAATCAAGCAATCTGAAATTTTTAATATAATAAAAGCCATATTGTTGTTTTTTTCCAGGAGACTCAGTGTGGAAATGTAACTTTCATATCATGAATATCGAATTATTTCGCCATTGCCTTAACATGACCTCGTGCATATACCGCACGTGCTATAAATTCCTCATTTATCCTACAATTGACCTATTCGACAGTGCTGCGTTTACTGCAGCGTCTGTCGTTAGCAACCCGTGTTCCCCAAATCATGCGGTACAGCGAGCTTTGTATGTGCCGCCATGTGTGGGATAATTTATTCTACACCTGGTTCACGGAGTATAGATCTATGTTCATGATTCTGTTGGTTTAGGCTACCAACTGATGTTACCAAAATGATTCAGGCATTTCCTCACTTTAGCCCTCTGTATGCCGAGTGATATTCTATTTTTGGGCGTTTTACGAGGGGCTCAATTTAAAAACTAATGACAATTTCAGGAAAGTACCTGGCCGTATGTTATTTAAATGCCATTATTGACTGGATGAATGAAACATGAGAATTGTTCACATCATAACAGGCCTGTCTACTGGTGGAGCTGAAATGATGCTCTACAAGTTACTCTCACAAATTAATAGTGATGAATTTGAATCTGAGGTGATATCTTTGACCGATGCTGGCCCGGTAGCAGATAAAATCAGGATGTTGGGCATTCCCGTCCATGCATTAGGTATGAAACGGGGGAGCCCTTTTCCTTTTGCACTAATAAAATTAACGTTGTTATTGCGTGAAAAAAAACCGGATTTGGTTCAGACATGGATGTATCACTCCGACCTTATCGGGGGAATAGCAGCAAAACTAGCAGGCGGCATCAAAATATTCTGGAATATCCGACAGGCAGATATTGGTACAGACAGCCATAAACGAAGC
>BDTD01000008.1 GCA_002897635.1 bacterium BMS3Abin11
TCATATTGAAGATATTCATCTCGACTATGAACTGACGACAATGAATGTGAATGAGTGTTTTTTTGTACCAATCTTGCAGGCTTCCCTGCGGTACACTTACGGAACACCTGCCAGTTTTGGCTACCTGCGCCAACCTGTATTAACCTGTTGAATTAACACAATATTCCCTGACTGTACCTAACGTACCCTTTTCCAGGATAATCAGTAAATTATTGATTTTACTGGCTCTGAAAATCCTCGTGTCGGCAGTTCGATTCTGTCCCTGGCCACCATATTTTCTTAGACTTACTTCACTACTTATCAGTCTCATTTCACTTTGTGAGATACCTGTGAAACACACTCACCTGGACATACCCTGCTACATTTAAGTGGCCTTTAAAATATTAAGTGCTCCTCTTCTATAAGAAGACTTCCATCCAAAGAAGAATTACATGTTGTGCATGTGGGTGTGTATGTGTAATATATAACCATTACCGTTAAATATCTGAGGTATTCTCATGACAGCTCAAACGCAAGAAAACCTGATAAGGAAACAATTCCTGGTTTCTCAATCAAATGTTAAAAAGCTAGAACAATTTGCATCGAAACAGGGCAAGTCGGCTGCTCAGATTGTTCGCCAGGCTATTGATGCTTATGATCCACAGGGTGCTGAATCTATGGATTCATCAGAACTGATGAAGCTAGTATCTACCAAATTGAAGGAAGCCATCAAATCCACGCAGAAGGCCAACAAAAAAGTAGCCGTTACTCTGAAAAAACTGGAAGGTAAGCGCTAATGGCTGGCTGGAAGGATATTCTTGTCGATACGTTGAAATTAACCGATGAAGTTAAACGGCTTAATGAAAAAACCGAAAAACTTTCTGATCGTACCCTTGATATTGATAAAAGAGTAGTACGACTGGAAACCATGGTTGAACTTGCCCAAAAAAGCCTGCCCAGTAAATAAGCCCCACTGCGGTACACTCACGGAGCACCACCCAGTTTTGACACCCTGCGCCAACCTGTATTAACCTGTTGAATTAACACAATAAACCCTGACTGTACCTAACATACCCTCTTCTAGAATAATCAATAACTTATTGATTTTTCTGGCTTTGAAAATCCCCATATAGGCAGTTCGATTCTGTCCCTGGCCACCATTTTTTCAATGACTTACGATCACAACGATCTGTCTTTGACTCAGGCTGTGGCCATATTGTACTCTCCAGCCTTCTCCAAAATCTCATCTATGTAATCGCGGATCTTTTCTCGGGGTTCTGGTTAGAGCTTTCCATTATTATTCCGACTGGTTTGTTTCATGGTACTGAGTGTACCCAATAGATGCGTAATAGTGTAAGTGAATACGGGTTTTTTCCTGTACTGAGTAAAACTACTCAATGATGTAATAATATTAGTGCGCGTACTTGGCCAACTGGTTTAGCTTGTTTGCTCTGGAAATAATCCAGGCATCCATCTTGAAGCCAGTGAGGCTGGAAAGACCAGTTTCCATGGTGCTCTACTGGTATCAGATTTAATTATTCCAAATTCACTTAATGCTTCTGTGACCCTGCGTGCATGACGTGTGCTGGCACCAAGAATACCGGCTACTTCACTGCGAGGTAGCATTCCTCTATATAAGATTGGCTCAAGAATGCTTTTGGTCGGTTTGGGAAGTTTCCCTAATGCGATTTCTTCGTCAACCCATAACAGAATGCGAGTTCTTAATTGATCTGGCTTAATCAGCTGCTCCATAAAATCAACCTGATCAAGGCAGACTTCTAGAAAGAATTTTGTAAAGGCAGCCAAAGCCTCTTCACTAAGGTTCCCTCGCCCATCCAGATCATTACGCCGTGTCAGGTCACAAGCTGACAGATGCTTTTTGTATTCCGCCTCGTTCCGTGCTAGGCCACGGGATATAGACCATATACTACCTGTATCAAGTGTTTTCAGGAACATGGCATGGGACATAAGCCGAGCAACACGTCCATTTCCATCAAGAAAGGGGTGTATCCATAATAAACGATGATGCGCTGCTGCTGAGGCAATGATTGTCTCTGATATTCCCAGGCGGCCATAGACATTACTAAATCGCTTCATAAATTCTGGTACCACTGCGGGACTAATTGCTATGTGCTCACCAACCTGAACATCTCGTTTGCGTAGCTCACCAGGTGTTATTTTTATTTTCTTTCCGGTCCTGGGATCTTTCACCCATTGCAGTTCTTCTGGTAGATGCTCACAGAAGCGCTGGTGCAATGCACAAATTCCTTCAGTTGATGCCTCGTTACCACTAAGCCCTCCCTTGTCAATCCATAGCTGCACTTCAATGTGCGCTCGGGCTTCCAACTGCAAATTTCTTTTTTTACTATCGGTGCTGTAATCGTTGCGAAGTGCCTTCTCAATATCCACGGGATGGGTGCTGTGACCTTCGATCAAATTGCTGTAATAGCAGTTCATGGAACGAACTAAATCAGCCAGTGCTGTAGCCAGACCCTCAGGCAGGCTGTGGTAAAAGCCAGCGGACCGAGCAGCTAATTCAACGGCCAGATCAGCAAGTACAGGCCTATGTCTGGATTGCTCCGAGATTAATAAGGGCTCCATCATGCTGACAGTTTCGTGGCCATCTTTGACCTCAATAATGTCCGCTTCCTTGTCCGTTTTAGTATCTTTCATATAATCATTAATATCATATGGTTATATTAAATACAAGAAATATATGACCGATATATAGTCCGGTTTAATGACCGTTTTATGATGGGTATTGCTGTATAGAAGGTGCCCTAAGAAACAGTCAGAATTAGGATAATTCTAATGTGCCAACCTCGCAGGCATACTGCGGTACACTCACGGAATACCTCTCAGTTCTGACTACCTACGCTTACCTGTATTGACCTGTTGAATTCCACCATTTTTTCAATAAGTTATTTTCCCTCACCACTCACGTTAATGGCGCACCATCAGCGCTCTAAACTGGCAACCCCTTCTTCAAAACTTCGACTTATCCATTGCTGCTAACAAATAGTGACACGATTTTTAAAATTTTTTATTGAAACACACACCACTATTTCAATAAGCGTCTATATTATAAGGGAACAAGACAAAAAAAATCATTTTTGAGGTGTAGATCATGGTCGCTTACAGTAGCTCAACGGGGAAATACCAGGCATCACTCCATATACCGATAAAGTTCGTCTTTCTGGGTGAATACAAGTCATATAAAGAAGCTGAAATGGAGAAAAAGCAGCTACTGGAGACCAATGTGGTCTATGTAAAGACAAAACAGTGTCAACATTTTGACGCGTTCAGTCATGATTTAAGTTTAAATGCCCTATAGCATTGAACTCTATCTATCCACTCCTGATTAGCGAAACGTGAAAAACCCAATTGAAATTAATTTACGAGCAGAAATTGAATTCTGGCTATCGCTTATAGATGACTGGAAAAACACTCGAAATGAACCTGTTAATTCCCGAATTGAAGAAGCCTTAGCGCTGGCTGAATACAAGCTTCTGCAATATGCGTCTGCAAATGCAAAAATTAAATTGCATTAAATTTAAGTATCCCCTTAAGGTGAAAGTATAAAAATACACCTGGTATTTCTACCATGCATTCATTTATGAATGAAATTCAATAATGAAAGAATAGAGCCAGTTATTCTTCCATTTCAAACGTACGGTTAATGCCCGTATCGATATCATAAAGTTCTATCTGAACCGATTTACCATATCCGTAAACAGAAGTAATTTCTGCTGTGCGGTATTCTTTTTTACTGTAATCGTAGTAGATGATTTCTTTACCCGGGGTGGCTATACTTCGGCTGCTGAGCATAATATTTGTTCCTTGCTCTGTATCCTGCCCGTTCCATGCTAGTGCTGGCGTTACCAGAAATGCCAAAAGAAAAATTGATAGTGCTTTCATTGCTATACCCTCATTTTGTGGCAGCAATATGGCTATTTTTTACTATCTTTTTTTACCATGTACATTATTTGCCGCTATGCTAATTTTAGTATCATTAACAACATATGCAAGATTTATAATGATATTTGCATAAATCATCCCTATTATATGATGTTTAACAAAGACGTACATCAAGTGATAAATGCACTCTGATCGGAGATAACTTCTGTTTTTCCCTGTCCCCTGACCATACTCACAGGCAGCTGTGTACCATTCCGCCATTGAGCTATGGCCCCGGCTTTTTCCCTGCCTGTAATGATGAACAGTAATTGCCGACATCTGGCTAGCGCTTCCGTGCTCAAACTAACCCGTTCTGCCGGTAATTTTGGCGAATCATAGATAGCCAGGACACTTTCACCTGCCGGGTGTGTATGACCCGGGAACAAACTGGCTGTATGGCCATCCTCACCCATCCCTAGCAGCACCATGTCGAACAATGAAACACATTCCAGACTCTTTGCATACTGCTTCGCTGCCAGCTCAGGCCCTAATTCAGCAGGAATCACATGTATCTGCTTTGCAGGGACAGCCACCTTGCCGGAAAGTGCTCTCTCTACCATCACACTATTGCGGTCAGGGTGATCACGCGGCAGGCAACGTTCATCGCCGAACCAGAGATGCCAGCGCTTCCAGTCACACTCTGCCGCTGCAAGCAGCCCATAGGTTTTTTCCGGGGTACTGCCGCCTGCCAGAACGATATGAAATTCGCCACGATCTGTAATGGCCCGTTTCGAGGCCTGTACTATACGCTCGCATGCCGTGCGCGCAACTGCATCAGGATTTTCCAGAATAGTCCATTTCATATTAGAATCATCATCCATTCCATTGTTTGCCCTTTGATTGTTGTTTAAAATCTTCAACAAAACTCGAATAGCCTATAGAATTAGCCTCTAATCATTTCATAAGGTCTGTTTCTATTCCATTATTTCGTTAAGCTACTGGCCATACTGGAGATTCAAATGAGTGATGCACTAAACTATTTAATTGCAGCCCGTCCCAATACTGTGCTGCCCTATTTCAAAATGCTCAAAGAGGCCGGTAAACACCTGGACACCCGCACACGTGACCTGATTTCGATAATAACCAAGGTAGACGCACAAACCGAAGGCGGGTTTCGTCAGTACCTGACCCGAGCCCTGCGAAATGGTGCCACTGCTAACGAAGTGCTGGATGCCTTGTTTATGGCACTGCCAACACTGGGCTTTGCCAAGATTGTCTGGGCTGCTGAAATACTGCTGGAAATGGATATTCCGGAATTTCATCCAGATAATTTAGACGCAGTACCGGAGTGGCACACCATCGGACCCATTAATGACTTTCCTGCCGGCGAAATTACCTATGTTGATAATGGCGGTCGCAACCTCTACATCTATCGAGATGGTGATGACTTCCGGGTTTACGACAGCCGTTGCCCGCATCAGGTCACCAACATACCGCATCTGGCACTGGAAGGCACGCAATTGACCTGCCCGAAACATCACTGGGTATTTGAAGTCACCACCGGAGAATGCACCGATGTCGGAAACCGGCCGCTAAATGAATTCAAACATGAAGTTGAAAATGGAACACTCAAGGTGTTTTGGTGATCATCTGCTTCTAAAGCTGTATATCTCCACTCCGAAGCTTTTTCGCTGCCAGTCCGATCATAATCATACCCCAGCCGTTTAAGATCAGTTCAATGGCAACGAACATGCCTATCACCCACAGGCTGGATTCGGGCCAGTTATTTAGAATCATAATGCCGAGCGCAATAGCGGCGATACCACCAATCAGGGTCCATATCCATCCGGGAACACCTTTCAGGCGAAATGCTATGATCAGGCGCATGATGCCAATTGCGATCAGCGCCCAGGCAATAAGCAGTGTCAGGGTTGCAGATGCCAGCAGCGGGTTCTTTACCATTGTATAGCCGACCGCACCATAAAGCAGAGCGATAAGGATATTACCAACCAGCGACCAGCCTTTATGGCGAAATGCATTCACCAACTGGAAACCGCCACCAATTAAGATCAAAAACCCGAAAAACGTTACTGTCGTCAGAGTCAGAGCAAAGGTGACACCAATGCCTATCGTTCCAAGAATCGCCATAATAATACCGATTGCAAGAAACCAGCCCCATTTCCGGCTGATTTCATTCATCGCAACCGTTTCAAGACTCATTCTGTTTCCTCCTTTATCATTCTCGTTTTTCGATTAATTTTATAACAGTTTCCAGCATCAGAATGCTATCGAATTTTCATTATTACACGGGATCAAGACTATGTCGCCATCGTGTGACTGCTTTATCGAAAATCACTCTACTCTCCGGCGGGCCCCAACTGCCTGCCGGGTAGCTTTGTAATGGTTGTACATCCTTCGACCAGGCATCAACCACCTGATCCACAATTCGCCAGGCATATTCTACTTCATCATCGCGCAGGAAAAGGGAGCGGTCACCGCCCAGTACATCTAGCAGCAGACCTTCATAAGCATCAACCTTTACCTCACCTTCGTCCAGCAGTGACGCGTTGAGACTTACCTGTTGCGTGTTCATTTCCAGACCGGGTTGTTTAGCAGTCACTTCAATACGAACACAGTTACAGGGCTGAATACCCAGGATCAACCAGTTTTGTTTCATCCCCTCTTTACTGACATCACGGAAAAGCTGCTGAGGAGGATGACGAAAACAGATGGAAATCATTGACTGGCGTCGTGCCATACGTTTGCCGGTACGCAGATAAAAAGGTACACCCCGCCAGCGCCAGTTATCGATGTAAAGCTTCAGCGCAGCATAGGTTTCGGTATTGCTGGTGGACGGCACATCCCGCTCATCGGTATAAGCCGGAACCTTTACATCTCCGATATTACCAGCAGCATACTGCGCCCGGAATGCCCGTGTTGATAAATCTTCTGCTGTAATAGGGCGTATGCATTTCAACACTTTGACCTTTTCATCACGCAGATCTTCAGCATCCATCGTCGCGGGGGGCTCCATCGCAACCAGTGTCAGCAACTGCAGCAGATGACTTTGTATCATGTCACGCATGGCACCACTGCCATCATAGTAGGCGGCACGAGTTCCGACCCCCGCCGTTTCCGAATGTGTGATCTGTACGTGATCAATATAATTTCGATTCCACAGCGGCTCCAGCATGGTATTGGCGAAACGGAACACATTGACATTTTGTACCGTGCCTTTACCCAGATAATGGTCAATACGAAATATCTGCTCTTCCTTAAGATGCTGGCTGATCTCCAGTTGCAGTTTCTGTGCGCTTTGTAAGTCATAGCCAAAAGGTTTTTCGATGACGACGCGGCGCCAGCCTGTTGTTTCATGCAGCAACCCATTGTCACCCAGGCCATCAACTACCAGGCCAAACTCTGCAGGTCGGATCGCCATGTAGAACGCGATGTTGGCAGACAGGGTTCCAGCTGAAATTCTCTCTTCCAGCTGCTGCTTTAATGATGGCCAGATATCTGCCTGGTTATAATCGACTCGGATGTAGCTAAGCCTGCATGCAAAACGTTTGAAAGTATCCTCATCAAAACGGCCTGCCACACTTTCTTCAATCCAGCTTCGTACTTCAGCAACACATTTTTCGTTATCCCAGTCACGTCGACCGGTAGCAATGATTTTTGTCTCAGGGCATAGTTGACCTGCTTTTTCAAGCAAGTACAGCGCCGGCATCAACTTGATTTTCGATAGATTCCCCGTGGCTCCAAAGATGACCAGAGTAGACGAATCCATTTTCATAACTGACATTAATCAGACCTCATGTTTGCCGGATACCATATCCTTTATGCTATGTTCATTCATACTTAGGGCAAGATCCTGGCCCATAACGGCAAGACCGATAAGTCCAATGTCTGCCTGTGGCATAATAGTAGCTCCTGTTACGTATTCATTGCATAAATTAGTTCATACAGATTCTAACGTAAATATCAATTCAGTTTTTCGCACGGTATACGAATTCATTTTTTTGTGCTGGCACACAGTTATGGATCTCATCTTTCATGGCTAGTTCCTTTCCTTTTTTATTTTTTCCAGAAAACATCACATTCAATTGAAACTATGCGATTATCTTTATAGGATGTTACATTGCTTATCATTTCGAAATAAAGGGGTCGGAGTCGAAGTGCGACTCCGACCCCTTTATTTCGCACTTCGACTCCGACCCCCTTTATTTCTACCAGGACTAGACAGATGAAAAATAAAATTACAGTCATTCTACTTCTTCTAATTTCATTCTCTGCCACCAGCAGAGCCAGCGCACCGCAACTGGGTGAATGGCAATTGTTGTTTGATAATGATGATGGTCGTGCTGTTGCTATAGATGTCTATCGTGAAACACCCGTTATCCTCGATAAAGAAGGGCATATTTACTTCCTTAATAAGGAAATCGGTAAGGAAGCAACGGGTGACTGGTTTGGTGAAGTCTACGAAAACTGGCAGAAAGTCTCAGGTGGTGGTGAAGCCATGGATATCAGCATCGACGACGATGGTGTGCCATGGGTGGTAGGCCTTAAAAGTAACAAAATCTATCACCTGGATGGTGATTTCGCCGGCCCGAATCGAGGATGGATAGAGTACCCGGGTAACGGAAAAGCAAAACGCATATCCGTCTCCAGGGAAAATAGAACACCCTACATGATTGGTGCCGTCAGTGGCCGGATATTCAAGGGTGAAAATAATGGCTGGACTGCTCTCGATGAAAAACTTCTCGATTCATCCGGCAAAGAAATATCTGGCACATTAAATGCGCTGGATCTATACGCCATGTCATACAATGCTGTGGGTAATGATAAACCCGAATGGCGTGACCTTGTTTTTGCCATTAATCAGGATAAACGAATCTTCCTTCACGTGCCAGAAAAAAAAGCCTGGTTAGAATTACCCGGAAATGCGCGTGCTTCAGCCGTTGTAGCCTCCGGCAAGCTAGTTTACATCATAGGTGAAGACAATAAATTTTACGGTCTCGACCTATCTGATGGCAAAATATGGGATACTGCCGGCGCAGGAACAGGCCAGGATCTTGCTTTCAGTCAGGTAAATATTTTCCAGCCATTTATTCGTCAAAATGGTAAAAGTATCCCCTCTTCAACCTACCGCTATATCTGGACTATTGGTGATAAAGGACGAGTATATAGAGCCTTTGTTGCCTACTGACCTGCAGCACAAACAAATGGCAGGTCAGTTGCATGAAAAACATGGTATGAAATCAGAGCCTCCCTGGCAAAAGACGTGACCTGTGCTATGATAATCAGACAACAGGGAACAAATAGACGCCGAGATGCAATGATACTGCACCGACTATGAAACGACTTTTCATCCTTACTGCACTGGGCTTCTTCCTGGTCGGTTGCGCCACAAACCAGAACAGTGTAAAGAAGAGGTTCCTGTCTGATGTAAAAGCTGGTAGCACCCTCAGAGTCAACAGTCCTTTGACAGTCCCTGCGGGTGAAGTTCGCGCATCCCTCCAGTTCAGTAAGCAGTTGAGAACCCCGGGGGAAGTAAATAAATGGGAGCCATACTGCCAGATGGTCGTCAATACGATAGACAAACAGGATAAAGAGATTCCCGCTATCGACTTTCGCATCACGCGTGTAGTTCGCGACCAGGAACCCTTTACCCGCATAAAAAATTCAAAGAGGACAATGATTGCATCAACGTCGGATGATCTCTCATTTTTGTCTAGCAGTGCGATTACCACATGGCTGATAAAAACCTATCTATATCTCGAATCAGACCAGTATCCTGATATATATCGCCTTGTTTGTGGCCAGGCCTGGGACAGTTATCTTTCCAGGCGAATGTACATGGAAGAATTTAATGACGCCGTAGGAACGTACTTAAGCATCCTGCCTGCTGAGTCGAAATAGCCTGTTTAGGATAAAATTTTGGCACGTTAAGTCAAGATATATACGCATATACAGGTAAACTGTGTCATCCAGTCTTTCAACTGGTGGCTTGTAAAAAATGTCATGAAGACCATATAGTAGAAGATTGCGTTGGTTGATACAAAATCATGCTCAATCACAAAACCAGGTATTTTAAATGAGAATTATATTTAGATATAAAAAAAAATTTGTTGTTGCTTCGGCTGTCGTTACAGGTACAACAGTACTGGTATCTGGCTGTGTAACAGTTCCGGAGCAAACACAAATCGTCAAAAAGGAACTGGATAAAGATCGTTCAATTAGCATCAACAATTGCGATATCGAACAGGCTCAATTTTATTCTGATAAAAAGCGCGAAGGTGAAAATGAACTGGATGCAAACAATATTACGATACTGAACTGGAATATCTATAAGGGAGAGAAAAGGAACTGGGCAAAAGATTTTCGCCAGCTTAGTAACGGCAAGGATCTTGTGATTATTCAAGAGGCGCGCCTGACCTCTGAGGTAAAAGAAACACTCAAAAAACAAAGCATACACTGGACACTGAACACCGGTTTTTATGTCAATGATGAGGCCACAGGTGTTCTTACCGGCTCCAGAGTTAAACCTGTTTCCAGCTGTGGCATGAGAACCACCGAGCCATTTCTGAGACTACCAAAAACAGTCCTGGTCAACGAATACGATCTTTCAGGTACTGATGAAAGACTCCTGGTCGCCAACATACACAGTATCAATTTTACGCTAGGAACCAAGGTATACGGCAAACAGATTGACGAACTAAAGGCCGCCATCAACAATCACCAGGGTCCGGTTATCGTAGCAGGTGATTTCAATAGCTGGAGCGATGGCAGGAAAGAGATCGTCGACAACATGGTCACCGATCTTTCTCTAAAAGCTGTCACCTACAAAAGTAAAAACCGGATTACCATATTCGGCAATGAAATCGACCACGTTTTCTACCGTGGCCTGGAGTCTGTCGCAAGCGAAGCCAAGCGGGTCACTTCATCGGACCACAATCCAATCAGGGTCACGTTTCGTGTTCCGCCTGATGAAAGGAAAGTAGCTCAGGTAAACTAGGGAACCTCTGATCAATTCATGAACTCGTATCTTACGCCTAAAATATCCAGTTTTTTCGTTGCAAACCTTCGCAATAGCTAGCTATTACGAAGCACATGGATGTACAAGTGCCGCGATGACAGGATGTCATTGAGCGGCCTTGCGATTTGCGCCTCAAACCTGAATATTTTAGATCGCAATCTACTTCGTCCAGAATTAATCAGAGGTTCCCTAGGTTTACGGTTTACGGTTTACGGTTTACGGTTTACGGTTTACGGTTTACGGTTTACGGTTTACGGTTTACGGTTTACGTAATACCTAAACCGTAACACCTAAAACAATCTTTTTATCACCTGTTCTGATATCGATTCAAATCAAACAACCCTGACTGCACTGGTTTTTCCTGTCGGTACTTAGCCTGAAACCAGTCTGCGACCTGCCAGAGTTTTTGATTAGTTCTCCGCAAACCATAGATACTAACGAAACGTTCATAATCCTGCCTGTTTTTCAGGTTAGCGTAACGCTCAGCAAATTTATCAATATTTTCAGCCTTTACCTCAAAGAAGAAGTTTGGGTAAGACCCTTCCAACCAGTCAACCACAGTCAATGAATCTTTGCTGTAATCCCTGTTCTTGCTGTCATCTTCATTACTGAACATAGATGTCACATTTTTATAGGCCTTATTTCGAATGATAGTGAAAGCCAAATCATTTTCTGCTTTCCCACCCATTCTGACACGTACAAAGGCCAGGTCTGGAAAGGCAATGAGTACTAAACCATTTATCTTTGCTATTTTTTGCATGGCGATATTTACTCGATGCCTGGCACTGCTCTTTTTATATCTGCAATTAGCGTTCCCACAGCGGTTTATTGCATCACCTCGTACCAATACCGGTGCCAACTTCTTCTCAATATGCTGGAATAGCTCGACCTGAGGATCATCTGTTTTATAACCGGTAACAACATCCTTCTTCATCCAGGTATCATTACTGTTAAGATCTCTTTCCATTCCCGCACGCATACCTTTGTACCAACTGTCGCGAATTTCTCTCCGATGGCTGGCTGGCAAAAAAGAAAGATACATATCCTCACCTTCCATGCGCAGAAAATCCATATACAAACGTGTATTCAGCTGATGTTTTAAATTCCCGAAGACGTTAAAACCAGCAACCAGCAGGTAGTGGATTCGTTCAAAATTTGGGTAATCCAGTACCCACGCGGTCTCAGGGTAATCTCCAACAAATCCAAAATCAACAGAGGCTGAGTCAAAATGCCTGAAAATAGTCAGTGCTGCATTGGGATTCTTCCCATCTCCGTCCCATAAAAAATTCATGGCATCCTTGATGTCATGTTGTTTCATTTTTTCAAAATATTGGAATCTTTTTGATACATACTCCTGCTCAAGCTTCAGATATTTCTTCCAGCTAGCAAACAACCTGACATTGCCTTCCTGGGAAGAAGGGATAGTCAGATAATCTGACACATTCATCAGAAAATCTGGGTTCACCAACATGCTATCTTTTTTCGGGTCGAGGAAAACCACCCAGAAACGATCTTCAATTACATTCAGTGCAATCATACCGCGGCAAACCGGGCCCTTAATGAAACCTTCGATAAAGAACCGTGCGTTATCCAGTAAAAACTCGTAGCGTGAAACCGGTGGTATAACAGCGTAGGTCTTAAATGGATTTGAAGCAACTTTGGGGTCCCAGGAGGGCAACTGCGTGACCTTGTAAGTCGGCTTTATAAACAGCTCTTTTATTCGCTTCAGGCGTTGTTCAGACAATTCATAAACCACATGGTTTTTAGCGACGATGCTCGCAGGATAGCGCAGTAACCGATAGTAAAACTTACCGCCAGGATCACCATAGGGACGAACGGTAGAAATTTCATCTATCTCCTGACCTGCAGGTGTCTTCGAACGCACCAACCGATAAAATTCACGCACACCCGTACCTTTTATATGTAGATGCCCCTGAAATAAATGCTCATAAAGGTAACGACTAACCAGTTGTTGTTTTAGATCTTTGCCATTTAGAAAAGACTCCCAGACTTTTATCCGCCTTGACGCCACTGCTGATGGTTTTTTATCTGCCGGTACGGGAGCACCCTGCGCCAGCCATTGCACAAGAGTACGGTATTCTTCATCACTCAGATTTGGCATAGCAAATGGCATACCCTGGTGGGGAAATTTTTGCTGATACTCATCAAATTCTTTCAGAGTCGGACAGGCTTGCTTACGATCAAGAGAAATATCTATCTGGTCAGACAGCATGCCCACCCTTGCTTGAGGGGTGATCTGTTTCATCCTGAGCATACGATAAAATACAGACTGGGTCAGGTTCGCAGCAGGCTCGTTGTCACTTTCATTAAGTACTGCGTGGAAATCCTTCTGGCGCCATTCTTCTGTTGTTTTAGCATCAATCCCCAGACGTGTCGGTGCCGCGGTTTTGAAACGAGCACCGTTATACACCTTTATCTTACTACTACCTCGCTCGATTCCTGCTGGCGATGACAGCTTCAACTGGCATGGCGCATCATAGCAACCATGACATACCACGCAGCGATTTTGTAATATTGGCTTTACCTTATCATCATAGGATATTTTCTCTTTTGGCAAGGTTTGCAATAGATCCAGATCAATCGCTGCTTGCTGGGCGGTGATGGATTCATTTTTTCCTGAACAGGATGAAAGAATGAATATTGAACTGATAAATAACAGAAAAACAATAGTGGAAGAAGGTTTCTTCAGGTGGCTGATGCGCATAGTTTCTCGGATTTAAATGTTCTGTTCGAAAAGATTACATCTCGATCTTTTACAATGACTCTGCGAAACTGAATACTAACAGGTTTTACCCAACTTTCTAATGAAATGAAACTGTAGAAACTGGAAGGCGATAAATGAAATATATTAGACTCATTCTCCTGGCCCTCATTGTTCTGACTGCGCTGATTTCGGCAATGATAGGCATGCTATCCTACGCAGAGATTACATTGCCACTGGAAAGTGCACGTAAACAATTTATCAAAAAAGCCTCTGAGCTTACCGGTAGCGAGGTGCGTATTGATGGGGAAGTGCGTCTTGCCATAAGTTTTTTTCCTACACTGGTCGTTGATAACCTGCATATTGCAAACAAGCATGGATGGAAAGCTGAAGATATTCTCAGTGTCGCAGAAACACGTGTGCAAATAGCCCTGCTACCGTTATTCTCCGGCCAGCTGAAATTTCTTGAAATTTCGGCTTCAACGATATGGATCAACCTTCAACAGGCTAAAGATGGACGTCAAAACTGGCAATCTTTTCTCCCTTCTGAAAAAAAGACAAAAGAAAAAGCTATAACCCCGGAAAGCACACAAAACAGTGTCAAAAAATTCTGGATTGAGGAATTCAGGCTAACTGATGTAACGTTGAATTATATTGATGATAGTCTAAGTCAGGAGTTTACCCACCAGATAGATATGCTGGTCATAAACACTCATGATAAAAATCGCCTGACAGCGAGCATTCAGGGAACGAGTAAAGATATCCCTTACACTTTTACAGCAACGTCGAACTTACTGCGCAATCTCATCAGTAACAAACCATGGCAACTGGATATGCAGGGCCAGGTGGCTAACAGGCCCTTGAAGCTCGACATAAGCATTGGCCAAACAAAGCCAGCTCTCACGGGGACAGTCAGGTTTGATGCTAAAGAAGTTGAATTCGGTAAAATATTATCATGGCTTAAGCTTGCAGACGATCTTGATGTCTATAGCGATTCCATTTCTTTCACTGCAGAGCTTGCAGGGAACAATTTAAAAAGCCTTCTTGAACAATCGGCTTTTGCATTACGGCTAAATGATGGTTACTGGAAACTGCATGACCCTGCAGGTAAAGATTTTAAAAAAATTACCTTCGCGACAGCAGCAATACTTTCAAAAAAGAATTCGCCTGTAAGCCTGGATTTTTCGGGTGATCTGAATGGCGAAGCGATACAAATGGAGTTATCAACGAATAAGCTTAGTGCTTTTTTCACAGAGCTGAAAAAAATTCACCTGGATATTACTACGAATATTGCAAAATCAACCATCGATCTAAAAGGCGATATAGATCTTCCAATAAGCCAACAGTCCTTCATAATAGATGTGGATGTCAAAGGGCAAAAACTTGACGACTGGGATGGACTATTAAAAAGTTCCATACCGCCATTCGGCCCCTATAGACTCAGAGGCAGCTTCAGGGCTAACCAGAAAGGTTTTCGTATAAAAAACGTCAGGCTGAAGATTGGCAACAGCGACCTTGGCGGCCAGATTATTATTAACACCATTGATAAACGAACGCACTGGGCTCTGGATCTTGTCAGCCAGACATTTCAGATAAATGACTTTAAAACGGAAGACTATTCCTTGTTTCCGGGTAAAGGTAAGGAACCCGGCGAACCCGGTGTCAAATCAGAATCAGTATTGACAGATCAACAGGGAAGTAAAGGTAGATCTGGGACAACAGCTACTTATCCAAACACTAGCGCGACACTGAATCTTGAGGCCAGACAGGTTCTTTCTGGCAAAGATAATCTCGGCGGTGGCAAACTACATATAAATTTAACCGGCGATTCTTTATCGGTTGATGACTTTAATCTGAACATACCCGGTGGCTCTGTTGAAGGAGCTTTGACCCTTCAGCGAGTTGAAGATGGACTAACGGGAATATTAAAGCTGAATATGGATAAATTCGATTATGGCGTTCTATATAGATATATTAAGCCTGATTCTACCTATGACGGCCTGATTAGTACCCGGGTAAATCTAAACCTGGCCGGCTATGATGCCATGCATTTACTTGACCATGCCAATGGCACAATTGATTTCGTTATCTGGCCAAAAAAAATTGGTGCAGGTATCCTTAATATCTGGTCTGTTAATCTGTTTCTTGCCATTCTACCCGAACTGAAGAAGAAGGAATCAAAACTTAACTGCGCAACGGCACTGCTTGATATAAAGGATGGGCAATTAACTGAAGAGCTTATTTTCATTGATACGACAAAAATCTGGATGGAGGGGAACGTTGACATTAATTTCCCTGAAGAAAAAGTGGAGGTAACGCTCTATCCAACTGCAAAAAAAGCCAAAATATTTGGACTACAGGTGCCTATTCGCCTAAAGGGCTCGTTTTCTGATATTGGAGTTAAAGTAAAGCCCTTTGACCTTGTAAAAGCCTATGCTTCATTTATCACCAGCCCTCTACACGCCCCTTTTCGGCGGGCCTTTGGTAAAAAAACTGGGGATAATCTTAGTGTGTTTTGTGGCCAACTACTTGATCGGAATTTTCTTAAGGCGATGCTTGACGAGATAGAAAAAAGAACGCCAACCATCGATGAAATGTACAAGTGAGTGCAACTAACCAATCAACCCACTCTCAGGTGATGATGCAGAAGCATAAGCCTTCCGTGCCATACGTCCAGCCAGCCATGCCTGACGACCGGCCTCTACTGCTTTTTTCATTGCGGAAGCCATTAACACAGGCTTGTTGGCAGCCGCTATCGCCGTATTCATCAGCACGCCATCGACACCAAGCTCCATGGCAACAGCCGCATCACTGGCGGTTCCAACACCGGCATCGACCAAAATGGGAACAATCGCTTCTTCGACAATAAAGCGTATATTATGCGGGTTGCGCACACCGAGACCCGAGCCTATCGGTGCTGCCAGCGGCATTACTGCCACACAACCCATTTCTGCCAGACGTTTCGCCAGTATGGGATCATCATTCATATAAACCATGACTTCAAAACCGTCCTTAACCAGTATCTCGGCCGCTTCCATGGTGGCAGGCATATCCGGGTAGAGTGTTTTTTCATCGCCCAGCACTTCCAGTTTGCAAAGCGCATGACCGTCCAGCAATTCACGCCCCAGCATACAGGTTCTAACAGCATCCTTCACGGTATAGCAACCTGCAGTATTGGGTAAAATTGTATATTTTTCCGGCGTTAATACATCAAGGATATTCGGCTCATCCGGGTTCTGCCCGATGTTCGTGCGTCGTATGGCGATAGTAACAATCTCTGCCCCACTGGCCTGAATAGCAGTATCAGTTTCAGCCATATCTTTATATTTACCCGTACCCAACAGCAGTCTGGATGTATATTCAACCCCCGCAATAACTAGCGGATCATTTTTATTCTGCGACACATTCCCACCTATAAAAGAATTTTAGAATTTGTTTCACGTAAACCGTAAACTGTAAAGCAACGATTTAACCCCCGCCAATCGCCCCGACGATCTCCACTTTGTCACCTGTAGATAGCTCGTAACTGACATGCTGACTGGCCGGAACTATCTCACCATTCACTTCGACAGCAAACCGTTTCCCCTGTAACGCCATGATTTCTGTCAGATCCACGATGGTAGAAGGTGAACTAAGCTCGCGGTTGTCACCGTTGACTGTAATATTAATAGAGGTACTCATATGTTAATCAAGCTTCCCTGTATATCTCACTACCCTGCTTCTTGAATTCTGCAGCCATCTCTTTCATTCCAGCATCCACTGCCGATTCAACATCCTCCATGTTATGACTGGCCGCATATTCCCTGACTTCCTGGCTAATTTTCATGGAGCAGAAATGTGGCCCACACATGGAACAGAAATGGGCGGCTTTGTGGGCTTGCTTAGGCAGGGTTTCATCGTGGTATTCACGTGCCCGATCCGGGTCGAAGCCAAGATTGAACTGATCCTCCCAGCGAAACTCAAAACGCGCTTTGGACATCGCATTGTCACGTATCTGTGCACCCGGGTGTCCCTTTGCCAGGTCAGCGGCATGAGCGGCAATCTTATAGGTAATAATGCCTTCTTTTACATCATCACGGTTGGGTAATCCCAGATGCTCTTTCGGCGTTACATAACAAAGCATGGCTGTGCCATACCAGCCGATCATCGCGGCACCGATACCGGAAGTAATATGATCATAGCCCGGTGCGATGTCTGTCACTAGCGGGCCCAGTGTGTAGAAAGGTGCTTCACCGCAGGCTTCAAGCTGCTTGTCCATATTGGCCTTGATCATATGCATCGGTACATGACCCGGACCTTCGATAATGGTCTGTACATCATGTTTCCAGGCAATTTTTGTCAGTTCGCCCAGGGTCTCCAGTTCGGCAAACTGTGCTTCATCATTGGCATCCATCAGACTACCTGGGCGAAGACCGTCGCCGAGTGAAAATGACACGTCGTAGGCCTTCATTATTTCGCATATATCTTCGAAATGTGTATAGAGGAAACTTTCCTGGTGATGTGCAAGACACCACTTGGCCATGATTGAACCGCCACGTGAAACGATGCCGGTAAAACGTTTTGCCGTCATCGGCACATAGGCCAGCCGCACACCGGCATGGATGGTGAAATAATCGACACCCTGTTCTGCCTGCTCAATCAAGGTGTCGCGGAAAATTTCCCAGGTCAGATCTTCTGATTTACCATTGACCTTTTCCAGCGCCTGATAGATCGGTACAGTACCAATCGGTACCGGGGAATTACGCAGTATCCATTCGCGTGTTTCGTGGATATTTTTACCGGTGGACAGATCCATAACCGTATCACCGCCCCAGCGTGTCGACCATGTCATCTTGTCGACTTCTTCCTCGATAGATGAGGTGACTGCAGAATTGCCAATATTGGCATTAATTTTAACCAGGAAATTACGCCCGATTATCATCGGCTCCAGTTCCGGGTGATTAATGTTACACGGTATTACCGCACGTCCACGTGCAACTTCATCGCGCACAAATTCCGCTGTGATCTGCTCTGGAATAGCGGCGCCGAAGTCCTGCCCCGGATGCTGCTCAACGAGTTTGTCACGTGAAAGCTCCAGCCGCATATTTTCACGGATAGCGATAAATTCCATTTCCGGCGTGATAATGCCCTGCCTGGCATAATGCATCTGGCTGACATTGGCACCGGCCTTTGCCCGTCGTGGTATACGACGATGTTCAAAGCGCAGTACATCGAGCTTTTCATCGGTTTCTCGTGTCCTGCCGTAATCCGAGCTGAGGCCATCCAGTCTCGCAGTGTCGTTTCGCTCCTCTATCCAGCTATTGCGCAGAGCAGGCAGGCCTTTACGGATATCGATCTCTACTTCCGGGTCGGTATAGGGACCGGAAGTATCATAGACGGTTACCGGTGGATTTTTTTCAACACCGTCACCCACATACGTGTCATCCAGTGTAATTTCACGCATAGGCACACGTATATCCGGACGACTACCCTCAACATAGATTTTTCTGGAGCCGGGAAATGGCGCGACGGATTCTTCATCGACGCTTGCGGTGCTACTCAGGAAATCTTCAGGTTTTGCGCTCATGGCAATGCCTCATAAATAGTACAGGGACAGGACAAGCGGCGGCGGGCCAGCTTTCCTACGCCAGTACAGACTGGATCAGGTTCAAAGGGTGTGTCTCAGCCCCATACTTTGCGGGCACCCCCAGCTGAAAAGAGGCCACGATAATGGAATGTGCGGGGCGGGTCAAGTGAGGCCTGCAGATTACGTTATTTCTACCCGCAGGAGCGTCGCTCGGCGCGATTCTTTTTTGGTATTAGACGAAGGACGCGGGACTAAGGACAAAAGATAGACAAAATAACAACTACAGGTGCCTTTATCTCTATTCTTTAGTCACTTTATCCTTTGTCCCGCATCTTTCATCTGAAGTTATTTATTCGCCCGATTTTCCACCAGATGATCTACCACAGCTGGGTCTGCCAACGTAGAGATATCGCCAAGGTTATCAACCTCATTCTCCGCCACTTTACGCAGGATACGGCGCATGATTTTACCTGATCGTGTCTTAGGCAGACCCGGCGCCCACTGCAGTATATCAATAGTAGCAATGGGGCCTATTTCCTTACGTACAAATTGCACCAGCTCTTTACTTAATTCATCTGACTCATCCACCCCAGCCATCAATGTCACAAAGGCATATATACCCTGTCCTTTGATATCATGTGGGTAACCCACAACCGCCGCTTCCGCAACATTATTATGCAGTACCAGTGCTGATTCTATCTCGGCAGTTCCCAGCCGATGCCCGGAAACATTCAGCACATCATCGACGCGGCCAGTAATCCAGTAATAACCATCGGCATCCCGGCGACAACCATCACCGGTAAAGTAATTTCCTGGATAGGTAGTGAAATAGGTATCGATAAAACGCTGGTGGTCACCATACAGAGTACGCATCATACCTGGCCAGGAAGACTTTATTACCAGATTCCCGGAGCATTCTCCTTCAAGCTCATTACCCTGTTCATCGACAATAGCCGGTTGTACACCAAAGAAAGGTTTACAGGCAGACCCCGGCTTTAAATCTGTTGCACCCGGTAAGGGTGTGATCATTTGAGCACCAGTTTCAGTCTGCCACCAGGTGTCCACAATCGGGCAACGTGCCTCACCCACAACATGGTAATACCATTCCCATGCCTCGGGATTGATCGGCTCGCCCACTGTGCCGAGAAGCTTTAGACTACTGCGCGAGGTTTTCTTTACCGGCTCTTCACCTGAGCGCATCAGGGCGCGTATGGCCGTAGGTGCAGTATAAAACTGATTGACTTTATGCTTGTCGATCACCTGCCAGAAACGGGAGACATCCGGGTAAGTAGGTATGCCTTCAAACATCAAAGTCGTCGCGCCATTGGCCAACGGCCCGTAAACGATGTAGGTATGGCCAGTGACCCAGCCGACATCGGCGGTACACCAGTAAATATCACCATCGTGGTAATCAAACACATATTTGTGAGTTATCGCGGCAAACAATAGATAGCCGCCAGTTGTGTGCAGGACGCCTTTTGGCTTACCGGTCGACCCCGATGTATAGAGAATAAACAGCGGATCTTCAGCATCCATTTCTTCTGCTGGACAATCTGTTGACGCATCGGCCATCAGTTCGTCATACCAGATATCTCTACCTTCCTGCCAGCCAATATCACCGCCAGTCCGACGGATCACTATACAGGTATGCACATTCGGACAATCTGCCAGGGCCTCGTCTGCATTCTTTTTTAAAGCTACGGCCTTGCCGCCACGCACAGCTTCATCGGCAGTAATCAATATCTGGCAGTCAGAATCGAGAATCCGGTCGCGCAGCGAATCGGGTGAGAAGCCACCAAAAACGATTGAATGCACGGCGCCTATACGTGTACAGGCCAGCATTA
This sequence comes from bacterium BMS3Abin11, assembly GCA_002897635.1. NCBI lineage: Bacteria > bacterium BMS3Abin11. The sequence goes on from BDTD01000008.1 coordinate 21,045, forward strand.
CCACAGCTGCCTCAGTCACCATCGGCATATAGATACAAACGCGGTCGCCTTTCTTAACGCCACGTCCCTTTAAGACATTGGAAAACCTGCAGACTTGTTCGTGTAATTCACGGTATGTAATTTTTTTATCAACCGCCGGATCATCACCTTCCCACAGCACTGCCACCTGATCACCACGTGTGTCGAGATGACGATCCAGACAATTGTAGGACACATTCAGCTTGCCGCCTTCAAACCATTTTATATTTCCAGTCTTGAAATCCGAATCCTGAACTTTGTCCCAGGTCTTCGTCCAGTCAAGAAACTCCTTCGCCTGTTCCGCCCAGAAAGCATCAGAATCTTCAATAGATTGCTTATACATGCTCTCATAGCGCTCTTTGTTGATATACGCATTTTTGGCAAATTCACTCGGGACCGGGTAGATTTTAGATTCAGGCATGTTTTGCTCCAGTTGGCTTCGGTTTTTGACTTTTGACTTTTGACTTTTGACTAAATAGTGAATCAGTTTCCTAACTTTATCAACTGAGAACTGAAACTGAAAACCTGTGTTTAAATCGCGAAATAAAAAAATCACTCCGCTACATTAAAGAACGCCTTCCTACTCATCGATCCCATATGAAAATCACCCAGCAGGATATTCCCATTAAGATCACGTGCATGGACCCTCCAGCCATAATAACCACCCGGCAACAATTTTCCCTCGGGGATTTTTATATTATTGCTGCTGATCAGTTTTGTCTCAAATACCATCTCGCCTGTCCATTCATCTCTGACGAAGACCATGTAGAAACCGGCACCTGGCACCTTGCTCCAGGTCAGGGTGACGGGTAATGAAAATGAACTATCTTCAGATGATGGGGCCATTTCTGTTGTGCGCTTAATTCGGACCATCGGCACATAGTCTCTGGCCGTATATTCCTTACCATCAGTAGTTTTAACCTTTATCGAATACCATCCAGCTGTTGCACTATCCGGCATATCCATATCCACTATAAATACCCATTTTTCTGGTTTTTTCTTGCGCACAAGTTTCTTGAACCGGCTTTTCTGTAAAACAGTCAGACTGTCCCCAGAAGGATTAAAGACCTCCATCTCGGCAATATCCATAAATTTTTCTGTAGAAAACAGTATCTTGAAAAAATGCTGGCGCTCTGGCCAGTTGCAGATATGGATATCGAAAAAACCAATTTTGTTCCTGTGTGGATCCTGATCAAGTACTGGTGCGTCCTCAGCGAATGCAGAAGACGCCAGCAGCTGAAATATGAAAAAGATCATATATATGGGCGTGACAAATATAGTTTTTATTTGATTCAAGGTAATTTTTTTTAATTGGAGTTTTTCAGGTTGGCCTTTCTTAAGCGCAGACTCAGGCCTTTCAGCATGCCGAGACTTAACTCTGGATAGTTGATGATCAACCCTCGTAGGCGAGATTTTTCCAACGACAGAACTATGGAATCTTCAAGCACGTGTGCAGACGCAGAACGTGGCAACTCATCCAGAAGATTCATTTCACCGAAACATTCTCCAGAAACAAGTTCTACGATGAACTCATTTATCGTTGGATCAGGGTTTAAAGAAATACCAATCCTCCCACTCTGCAGGATATACATAGAATCGCCATGCTCATTTATATCAAATATTCGATCGCCGATAAAATAGCTTTCCTCTTCGAGCATTTGCGCCACTATCCTGAGGTCTTCAGTAGAGACCTCTGAAAACATCGGCGATTGCTTTAACAATAGTATACGTTCAAACAGGTCAGGCATAGCTTTTGCTACTCAGTGTGGTGTTAAGATATGCAGCACACTCGTTCAACCATGGATCAGTCCCATCAGCTATCCATTTAAGTATGTCATCAATCGATGTGAAAACATCTTCTGCCGTCCCAGGATGGCTATCTCCTGTTCCCTCAAATATATGCATCAGTAATGATATCAATCTCCCATGGCTAATCATCGACAGTAGTTCACAGGCATTAGAAAAATGACGCCTGTCCCGGCTCTTCAGACCAGCCCGGATGACTTCAATATCGCTATCATGAGTGGAAGATTGCAAAGCCAGTAGAGAAAGATCGATGAGTTCATGCATTCGCTCTTCTATTGCATGACGTAGCAGTATGATGCCCGGTGTGAAGTGGCCCTCCTCTTCGTCGAGCAACTTGATGGCATTATGCATCTGCAGCGCATTTTCAGCCATGGCAACAGAAATGGATTGCAAAACCTCCGCAGATGTTCCGTATTCAATAAGGTATTCAATCATCGCCTGCCTGGCACGAGGAGAACCAAACTGGCACTCGCTCAGAATACTGATGAGCCATTGCCGCGGGTCAGAATAACGAGCAGCCATGCTCTTTACTGACGCCTCCCGCACATCTGGATGGTGATCTTCAATTGCCCGATGAACAATCTCTTCATGTTCATCATAGGACAGAATGTGTGAAGCATGGATGACCTCTCTCCTTACCTTCCAGTCTTCGTGTTCAGACAACTTTATTACACTTGCCTGGGCAGCCTTAAAATTGTCTGTAGGCCAGTTAGCAATCATCTTCAGGGCAGCAATCTGAAAACGACTGATAGGTTGATCCAGCATTTGTACCAGGACCTGCTGGATCATGCCAAAGAACGGTTCCCTGAGATAGTAATTCTCCATGCCCGGTACTGCCAGTTCAATACCCGGAATATAATACTCTGGTCTTGAGTCACTGAGAAGTTTGACCCATTCTTCCTTTGCCTGTTCGCATAATTCCGGTACTGGATAGATCAGGACACCAAGAATGCCAGCAGCGCACAAACGGGGTGATTCGCTCCGTAGCAGACCTGTAAGCTTTTGCTGCGCTACCTGATCACCGGATTCAAACAGGGCCTTGTACAGGGTGGCATCAAGATGAGTATCTCCATGGCCGATTTCTCTGCGCAATTTGTCACATAGTTTCTCAGACCCGAGTGGCTGAAGCATTCTTATCATCTTATCTTTTGTCGCGACAGATGCACTCAGCATTCGCCGGGGCAGCAAGGTGACCGCACGTTCAGGTTTCGCTTTGCTCAATACACTTGAATAGGCAATCGATATTTCTTCATCCTCCTGCAGCACGCCTTTTTCTATATCTTTCAACAATGTATTGTCTGCGCCATCAAGCACTCCCAGCATTTGATGTTCTGGTACAAACAGTCTTTGCTTCAGGTTCTTCACAATCTCTCTTGCATAGGCTTTGTTCATCTTGCGATTGAACCAGAGATAAACCAGTGCCGCCAACAGGCCGGGGAACAGGAATAGAGAAGGATTTTCGGCCTTTTGTGCGAACCACAAAAAAATCCCGGCGGTGGCCAGTGCCAGGGGCAATACAACCACTATCGACATAGCTCTGGCTCGACCCTGTATCTGCATCGGTAAGGAATCCATGAAGATATTTCTTACCGGCCTGCGAAAGGCCGGCATGATGGAATCCTTGTTAAAACTGCCTATCAGTGCAAAAGGCAAAGTAAAACTGAACATTAGCCCCAGATAGACCATAAAGCTGGTGACCGGGTAGACAAGATTTACTTTTTTCACGCCAAATCGCCGAATCACACGATTTGAAATAAAAATCTGCATAATCAATGCCAGTGCGCTGGTCATGGCTGTCAACAAACCGAAGAATGAACCGAGCGCCACTTCTGTTTCAAAAGTATCTGTATAGATACGGTTTAGTGTGTAACCAAGTACGTAGGTTAATATCACCATAAAAAACAGCGCAAATGAAGACACCTTTAATAATTGAGATGTCTTCATGAATTTCAAACCCTGAGTAACCTGATTAATAGATTGCCGTAGCCTGGATCTCTCCTTACGACCTGCCCGGAAATACGGTGAGACACCTTTTTTACTGTGCCAGACTGTTATTATGGCTAAGGTAACCGCCAATAGGAGTGCCCAGACCAGCAGCATATTCTGTACACCAAGGACCCGTGACATGCCGGCCAGAAAAAGTCCGCCTATGATCACGCCCACCTGACTGCCTGCAAGAATTATGGGCATTAGCCGTTTTGATTGGGTCTGCACCAGATTCTGCCCCAGATAGAGTGCGCTGTGCACAAGAAATAATTCAGATGCAATCTCATACAATAGAAAATATGCCGGATAAACCATGTCACTCGCACCGAGGCGTATCATAAACCAGTTACCCAGCAACAGGGCAATCATGAGGGCGAAGATGATTTTAAAAAACCGCTCAGATGGAAGTGCGTCAACAAAGGCGGCATACATTACACTGATGGCACTTAACAGGACACCAACCAGGACAAACATCACGGGCAGGTATTCTATGCCGTATCGCTTGAAAAATAGCGCGTCAGCTGTCCCCCGGCCCAATGCTATTCCAGCCCCCATCAAAATGAACACAATCAGTAAGTAGCTGAGCTGCTGCCGTTCATCTTTGTAAACCAGCAGTAAATTGGAAATATGATCAAGCATAGTAGATCTTATCCCTGAGCGGAAACATGTCGATGCAGATCTTCATTCTCCCCTGGTATTGCTTTGGTACAGAACTAATAGCATTCTTTGTGCAGGCGCTTTATAACTGTTATTTCGCGTCGAGTATAACTTAGCGGGAGCATTCCATCCCTTATTTCTTCTTTGTCTATAAAATTTGACACAAACAACACCATAACGAAATAATTATCCAAATTTGCTATCCTACTTCCATGAATTCTCATCCGACAGGATATAAACGGCGATGAAGAGTTTATTGTTGCGATAACTCCAGATAGTTATTCACAACTCCCGACAATCCAATACTCAAGGAGATCTTGGTTATGAAAAAACTTACACGTTTTTTTGCAGCAGCGCTGATTGTCAGCGGTTTGTCACTGGCACCAGTCGCTGATTCTGAAGCATGGTTTAATATGAACGGGCCATGGAACAATGGTTCTGGCTGGGGTGGTAACCCGTGGAATGGTGGCTGGGGTGGTAACCCGTGGAACAATGGTTCTGGCTGGGGTGGCAACCCGTGGAACAATGGTTCTGGCTGGGGTGGTAACCCGTGGAACAATGGTTCTGGCTGGGGTGGTAACCCGTGGAACAATGGTTCTGGCTGGGGTGGTAACCCGTGGAATGGTGGCTGGGGCGGCAATCGCTACTATGGCGGCCAGCCATACTATGGCGGTGGCGCACCGTATTACGGCGGATATCCAAACTACGGCGGCGGCATGATGGGCGCTCCTGCCGCTACACCGGAAACCACACCTGCACAGTAGAAGAATTTACTATGCGAATAAAAAAGGGCCGCACTCAGCGGCCCTTTTCAGTTTTTCGATATTCCTGTGCTCTCTAAAAGAAACCCGTCGTTGTGAGCGAAGCGCGGCAATAACAGGCAAATAAGAACCCTCCTAACAATTATGAAGTCCCTGAGCAATTCATAAAGGATATACCGGATGTGGTTTTTGTTCTTCGTAGTAGGGCATCATGCGTGGAACAAGGGCATCAAGGGCCTCGATACGTTTCCCGGATGATGGATGGGTGCTGAGAAAATCAAATGAGGAAGCGCCAGATTCCTTGCTCATCTTCTGCCACAAGGTGACAGCTGCACGGGGGTCATATCCCGCCCGGGCTGCCAGCTCCAGCCCTATCTGGTCAGCCTCTGTTTCTGCAGTCCGGCTGTTAGGCAGTGTTATCGCTACCAACGCCGCCGCTGATGCACCCATAGCAGCACCACGATTATCTGTTGCCATCGCTACTGCTAAAGCCCCTAACGAAGTCGCTATTGCCACTGACATTTTTTCAGCAGTATGTTTAGCAAGCGCGTGGGAAATTTCATGTGCCAGTACCTGCGCCAGCTCATCATCAGTAGGTTTTATTTTTTCTATCAGTCCGCTGTAAAGGGCCATACGACCACCTGCCATTGACCATGCATTGACCGTCTTCGGATCGTTGATAACTTGCATACTCCATTGCCATTTCCTGGTATCCGGCCGCATAATAAGTGCTTCGTAGATCAGCCGTCCCGTTATCAGGTTCACCCGGTTAATCAGTGCCTGATCGTGAGAGATCTGGCCCTTTTTCGCATAGCCGTTCATTACCTGTGCATATGCATGGGCCGACTGGGCAATCGCTGATTCTTCCGAAATCATCATAAATTGACTTCGACCAGTCGGTGATGTTGCACAGGCTGCAAGCAATAAAGGTATTAGCAAAGTAAGGAACAGATGGACTGTCTTCACCTGCTTGCACCCTTAATTTCCTCAACCTTGACGAATATTTGTGACGCAATTGTCTGCTGTTGCCGGTAGTCAGATCCAATGCCGCCCTGGCGGGAGGACCTGGATTGATCCATACCGCCAATTTCAATCCATTCGCCCAGTTTACCGCGCGCAGTAGTACTGATATTCTCAACAGCTATACTTGAACGTGACTGCCACCCCTGCTGTGGATGACGACCATTAATTCCTGGATTATTTAGATTATTACGCTGGCGGCTGATCGTGTTTATTTCCAGAAATACATCGTCACCGTTCAGTCGTGGAATTGCATAAAACCCGGTGACTGCAGGATAATAAGCCGTATTGTCATAGCCATAAACACCACCAGGCCCTATGACTGTGCCGCGATTCCTGACCAGAATTTCTTCACCCGCCGAAATATAGGCCTCACGCCCCTCAAGCACCTGCACCTGCTGGGTGATACTGGATTGTCCGTTTTGACTATTTGATTTCATCTTTACTGACAGGGAATTCTCTTCCTCATTATGGTGACCGGGATGTCTGTCACCTATGACGACTCCACCGTTATTGATAGACAGATTACCGGCCCGCCCCTGAACAGAAGCTGAACCCTGCTTGCCAATACTGCTGTTTCCGCGTTTGACACTGATCAGTAGTCGGGCAGGTGCCTTATCCAGTGTCGCAAGCAACTTGCGGACTTCTGCCATTTTTTGTGGTGTTGCGGAGATCACAAGCTGCCCCTGCAAGCCATTTACAGAACCCCCAGGGGAAACCAGCGGACGGATTATCGGGACAATTTCATTAGCTGACCGGTAGCCTAGCGGAATCACCTCGGTCACCATTTGCTGTGCCTGGACAAGGCTGATTGCGGCAGTATAAAACAGCAATATCAGACAAAATCGCTTCATGGCAAAACTTAATCCCCAGGCAAAAGTGATTCCATCGCCATCAGGTCATCCATCACTTCACGACGACGGACAACATGAAACTCTTCCCCATCCACCATGATTTCGGGCGGCCGCGGACGGCTATTGTAATTCGAACTCATGCTAAAACCGTAGGCGCCGGATGAGCGGATCGCCAGCAAATCTCCTTCCTGCAGTGACAGTTTGCGCTGCTTTGCCAGGGTATCGGCTGTTTCACATACCGGGCCGACGATATCCCAGAGTTTCGCGGCATCCCTGTTGCGAGGCGCTACCGCTACCACTTCCTGCCAGGCATCATAAAGTGCCGGACGCATCAGGTCATTCATCGCCGCATCGACGATGGCGAAATGATGGCCCGGCGTATTTTTCAGGTATTCAACCCGGGTCAATAACACTCCTGCATTGCCGGCAATGGCCCTGCCCGGCTCCAGTACCAGGCTCAATTCCGTCTCCCCTCTTTGCCGCAGTCGATCGCGTAGGGCCTGAACATACTGTTCAGGTTCTGGTGGCCTTTCATTCTGATAGGAAATCCCCAGTCCACCGCCAATATCAAGGTGCCTGAGATTCACCCCTGCGTGCTTCAGCCTTTCAACTAGATCAAGAACCCGATCCAGCGATTCAATAACGGGTGACATGTCCATTAACTGTGAACCGATATGGCAATCAATACCAACCAGATCAAGCATCGGGTATTCGTAATGCGCCATGGTATAAAGCTCATACGCCTCATCAGAAGGGATACCAAACTTGTTTTCTTTCAGCCCGGTTGATATATACGGATGTGTTTTTGGATCAACATCAGGGTTTACGCGCAGAGAAGTGGGTGCACGCACTCCCAATTGGCCCGCTATACCGGCAATACGCTCCAGTTCATCAGCAGACTCTACATTGAAACACTTGATGCCGGCACGCAGGCTGGCACGAATCTCAGCGCTGGTTTTTCCTACACCCGAAAAAATGACTTTTCCGGGATCTCCGCCGGCACGCATCACACGCTCCAGCTCTCCGCCCGAAACAATATCAAAACCCGCCCCCAGTCGAGCCAGTACATTCAGTACAGCAAGATTGGAATTGGCCTTGACGGCATAACAAATCAGATGTGGAATGCCCTGCAGCGCCTGATCGAAGGCCAGATAATGACGGCTTAATGTTGCACGCGAATAAACATAGGCCGGAGTGCCAACACTGCGGGCAATTTCTGCAAGGGGTACAGACTCAGCATGTAGCTGTCCACGCTGATAGATGAAATGATCCATTTTGACTAAGGAACCTCTGTTTACTCCTTCTCCTTCGACTTAACTTTTTTTTCTACACTTTCAGTCTTTTCTGCCGTAGTACCTTTTTCAATTTTGTTTGCCGCTGCCTCAGGGGCAGCTGCTTTCTCAAGATACAAAGGGCCTTTCTGTCCACAGGCAGACAGCAGAAACAGGCTGATCAGTAGCAGCAACCCTGTAATACGTATTTTCATCGAAAACTCCAGGATAGTAGAATAGACATATTGGGTATTGGGAAGTATAACCCGTGAATCGAAGTTACAACACCGGAAAAAAGATGACAGAAACCACAAACAGCCAGGCATTTATTGAAACACTTGAGCAACTCGAAGAGCTACTGGACAACTGCGATGCTGATATCGATTACGACACCATCAGCGATATCCTGACCATAGAATTTGAAAACCACAGCAAGATCATCATCAACTACCAGAGTGCCAATGGCCAACTATGGCTAGCAGCACGCAGCGGCGGCTTTCATTATGACTATGATGAGGGAACTGGCCGATGGAAAAATGACCGGAACGGGGTCGAGTTTTTTGATCAGCTATCCGAACTTGCGACAGAACAGGCGGGGGAAGGAATTATTCTGAAACCCGACTAAGGACTGAGGACTAAGGACTAAGGACAAAAGACTAAGGAAGTATAGGTGGATTTTCTTTTATCCTTTGTCCTTAGTCTCGAATCTTTCTTACTCCCACTCCCCTTCCGGCCTCTCAACCCTCCCCGGCATCTCACACCTCGGGCATTCAATATTGCTTATCTCAGGATCTAGAACATCCACCTCCTCATGATAACAGTACGCGCACATTAGTGGTCTTTCACCACCCTGCCAGGCGCTGCCGAGGGAGCGACAGTTAGAGCATGAATACAGAACCATTTCCATACCCTGAAACTTGCTGGCCTGGCCTACTGCCATCAATTCAGTATCGTAGCCGCATGAACTACAGATAAATTGCCGAAACTTTCCCAGGATCACCCTCTCCATAATTCATTTTATAGCGAATGTTTCACGCGCTCTTTTTATCGCGGCACGAACCTGATTCGGTGCAGTACCACCGATATGATCACGCGCATTGACAGAACCTTCCAGTGTCAATACATCAAATACATCCTTATCTATCTCGTCACTGAATGATCTTAATTCATCAAGCGACATGCCTGACAGGTCATGTCCAGCCTGTTCGGCAGCCTGCACTGCCTTACCAACAATCTCGTGGGCATCGCGGAACGGGATATTTTTTCTGACCAGATAATCGGCAAGATCGGTGGCCGTAGAAAAGCCCTGCCTGGCGGCCTGGTACATGGCATCTGATTTGACTGTCAGCTGCGGGATCATTCCAGCAAACACACGAACCGCCGCTGTTACCGTATCCAGACTGTCGAACAGAGGCTCTTTATCTTCCTGATTATCTCGATTGTAGGCCAGAGGTTGACCTTTCATGATCATCAATAGAGAAACAAGATTACCAATCACTCGACCACTTTTCCCACGCGTCAGCTCCGCCACATCCGGGTTTTTTTTCTGCGGCATAATGGAGGAACCTGTGCAATAGGTATCGGAGATGTCAATAAATCCAAACTGCGCTGATGACCAGATTATAAGTTCCTCCGACATGCGCGATAGATGAATCATGATGACTGAAGCGGTAGACATAAATTCCATCGCAAAGTCACGATCAGAAACGGCATCCAGAGAATTTTCTGCCGGTGCATCGAAACCCAGTAATTCTGCTGTGTAATGACGATCTATCGGGAACGTCGTCCCGGCCAGTGCTGCAGCACCCAAAGGCATACTATTCATCCGCCTGTGGCAATCAGACAATCGACCCAGATCGCGCCGCAGCATTTCTACCCATGCCATCATGTGGTGTCCAAAGGTCACCGGTTGTGCCACCTGCAGGTGTGTGAATCCCGGCATAATGGTATCAGATTCCTTTTCGGCAAGATCCAGCAAGGCTATGATCAGCACCTTTATTTCAGCGCTAAGGGATTCTATCTCCTGGCGCAGATAAAGGCGTATATCCGTTGCCACCTGATCATTGCGGGAGCGCCCGGTATGCAGCTTCTTACCGATATCACCGATATTTTCTGTTAAACGCGCCTCAATATTCATATGCACATCTTCCAGGGTGCGCGACCAGTTAAACGCACCCCGCTCGATATCCTCAAGAATCTGATCCAGTCCCTCGATGATGGCTCTGCTTTCTTTATCAGTCAGAACGCCCACCCTGGCCAGCATGCTGGCATGCGCCTTCGAGCCTTCGATATCCACTTTATACAATCGCTTATCGTAGGATACTGACTGTGTATACTCCTCGACCAGTTGATCCGTAGCCGCAGTAAAACGACCCTTCCAGGGTTTTTCTTCTTTACCGGCTTTTTTAACTGTCATATTACTTGTTCCTCACTTAATATGTCGCATTATACCGATACAGCAGGTATCAATAAATCCATCGAATATAACTATTTATAGCACCTTATAGCACCTCAAAAACCATTCATCCTTATTTTCTAACCGGTAGTCAGACATTTATAGCAAATGTAATAATAACGACTAAGTTAAAGGTGAGCATTAGCTCAAACCTGGTCAGCGACCCTCATTAAACTGCACCCCCAATCCAAATGCAGACCAGATTCTAACCCCCTTTAAAAAAGGGGGTTTTTTTAACACCACATAGTTTTAACACCACATAGATTCAAATTTAGTAGACAATGGCGCAAAAGGGAGTATCACTTAAGGATACCTCTATCAATTCATGAATATGTCAGATTTAATAGGGCGCCCTTAATAGTTCATTCCAGCTTTATTCGCACTGTGAAACGTCCAATATTATCAACTTACCATTCATCTGCCCATTTCAGCCTGTAATCAGCAAGATTTCTTTAGCTGCTCTGCGGGTGATAGATTTATCATCGTTAGTACAAAGCACTAACAGCCTGGTCCAGCAACCCTCATCTGATACACCCCCGACTACTGGACTGGATAATTCAGACCCCTTGTTTTCAAGGGGTTTTTTTTTGCCGCTACTGTTATCATGAACGCTGTAAGCACTGCATTTCATTCTACAAACCTGGATACTGGAATGAACAAGGAACAAACAACAGCGACAGACAGCACCTCGATTTCACCAGACTACGCTGATTCTGTAACAGGTGTGTTCTTACTCGCCGCATTTCTCAGTAGCCTGGTAATCATCATTGCTCGCATCGACAACTGGAATACCAGCTATATTACTGACTTTGTGGCATTGCTCGCGGCCAGCTCCCTGATTGCACTTACTGATGCCCTCGTGCTGAAGATTTTCAACCCCTTCCTCAAATCTCTTTCTACCCGTGCAGGCCTGGCCACAGCCTATTTATTGCTGATGGTAACCACTTTCACCATCGGCTATGTTCTTTATGCTACCGTCACCGGGCACTGGCCATTGACCGCACCCAGCAATAGAGTACTGCTTTCATTCCTGCAGATATTTGTCTTAGCCACGGTAAACTACGCCATTGTGCTGATGATACTTCTTCATAGAGCAAAAACCAACGATATCAAAAACTCGTTTCAAGCTGCCAATCTGCAGGTACTACAGTCACGCATACGACCACATTTCATGTTTAATAGCATGAACAGTATTGCCGGCCTGATTAGAAATAACCCTGAAATAGCCGAACAGGCACTTCAAGATTTGGCTGATCTAATCCGTGTACTGATGGCTGATGCACGTAAGCTTGTGCCACTGATGGCCGAAATCGAGACATCAAAGCAATATCTGAAGATTGAAAAATTACGCCTCGGTGATCGGTTGAGCGTACACTGGCATTTGAAAAGTATTCCCAAGGATTGCTTTGTCCCTTCGCTTATTTTACAACCCTTGCTTGAAAATGCCGTTTATCATGGCATAGAACCCAGTTTTGGCGGCGGCGTTATCGATATAGATATGCGTTCCGACATGCGCAGAGTTCAGATACTTATACGCAACCCCTTACCGGAAGATGGCGAGCGTAGCCATCGCAAAGGCAACCAGATTGCCATGGATAATATTAAGCAAAGACTAATCCAGCATTTTGGCGAAGCCGCTTCGCTCAGTTCCGGTCGGCGTAATACTATTCATATAACGAAAATAATCTTTCCCATCGTGGTATAAAGACAGGCACACAAGGAGACGCATGAAAATTCTAATTGTTGATGATGAAAGCCTCGCCAGACAGCGTATGCGAGACCTTCTTACTGACCTGGGTGAAACAGATATTGTCGGTGAAGCAGCCAATGGCAGCGAGGCCATTGAAAAAACCGTAACACTGAAACCTGATCTGTTATTGATGGATATCCGCATGCCGGTAATGGATGGCCTGGAAGCTGCCATGCATCTGCAAGGCATAGAAAATCCACCCTTGATTATCTTCACCACGGCTTATGACGAACATGCCCTGGATGCCTTCGAGGTGAATGCCGTCGATTATCTTTTGAAGCCTATTCGCAAAGAACGACTGGGAGCTGCCCTGCAAAAAACACAACCGGTCAGTACCCGACAGTTAAAAGAGGTCAGCCGTGCCGCTGATTCTAAAGCCACACGTAGTCATATCAGTGTTCATATGCGGGGCAGGATCACACTCATACCTGTGCATGATATCATCTACTTCATTGCTGACAATAAATATGTCACTGTGCGCACCGCCACTGAACAGCACCTGATTGAGGAATCACTGGTCAGTCTCGAAGAGGAGTTCTCTGATCGTTTCCTGCGCATTCATCGTGGTTCGCTGGTAAATACCGACTATCTACGAGGCATGGAAAAAAATACCGCCGGCCATTGGCGGGTAATAATGAAGGGTATCGATGAAAAACTTGTCGTCAGCCGCAGGCATACGCCGCAGGTGAGACGCTGGGTGCGGCGTTAGGAAGGGCAGACTTAGGGAAAACTTGCCATAATAATGGCTTTCCCTCGCTACGATCACCTAATTCCGACAGGCTCCAGGTAGTGATTTCCTCACCATACTAACCCCGGCTGCAATAGCCTCATCCAGATAAAAGCCATAAAAATCTTCATTGCTGATACCGATAATAGACTTACCTGCCTGTTTTCCGTCCGGGCCAAACACCATCACAGTTGGCACCAGGTAGACACCGTAACTCGCTGCCAGCTTTCGCATTGAGACCACCTTGCCTGAAAAATCTTTGACCTGCGCATCGCTGTCTATTTCCACTTCGCGGGCGACAATACCCGGGTAGCGCTCGTCTTCCGGCAAGGGCACCATGTAAAGAGAACGTACAACACTGCAGTATGAACACTCAGACGAACCGAACATCACTACCAGCGGCTGCCCCTTACAGGCTGCCTGACGAGATTCGCGAGACAAATCACTGGCCCGGGGCAATTTATCTTTATACAGGTTTGCGTCACCCTCGAATTCTGTATCAATACCCGTGCCGGCAATGCCTTCCAGATTCGTATTCGCAGCCAGTAACACGGCAGGTAAAGTGATACCTATCAGTAAAGAAAATAGTGAAGTATTTGTTACTGACATTGCAGGAAAGCCCCCATCTCAACTATTATGTGCTGCTCGATTGGTAGTAGTAAATACCAGTGGCAAGTATAGCAGAATACCCGAACAATCAACTGGAGTCCTCTTTTGACCAAAATTCGCATAGGCACGCGCAAGAGCCCGCTTGCGCTATGGCAGGCATACTTTATCCGTGATGAACTTCTTGCCCGTCACCCATCGCTGAAGTGCGATATCGTAAAACTGAGTACCGAGGGTGACCGTATCCTTGATACACCGCTGGCAAAAATCGGTGGTAAGGGTTTATTCATCAAAGAACTTGAACAGGCGCTGATCGACGAACGGGTAGATATCGCCGTACATTCAATGAAAGATGTCACCGTTGGCCTTCCGGAGGCACTGCACATTCCGGTTATCTGTAAACGTGAAGCCCCCTGGGATGCCTTCGTTTCAAATAAACACGATCGGTTCCTCAACCTGCCACAGGGCGCCCGCCTCGGCACATCCAGCCTGCGCAGACAGATGCAGTTAAAAGCAGCGCGGCCAGATCTGGATATTGTTTCCCTGCGCGGCAACGTCAACACACGCCTGGCCAAACTTGATGCTGGTAAATTTGATGCCATTATCCTGGCAGCTGCAGGCCTGATTCGTCTGGAAATGTCTGATCGCATTACCGAAACCCTGGCACCAGAAATTTGCCTGCCTGCCGTTGCACAAGGAGCAGTCGGCGTTGAATGCCGCAAAAAAGACGATCAGACCCTGTCGTTGCTGATGCACCTTAATCACCCACCTACACATGCCAGAGTCATCGCGGAACGTGCCATGAACGCCACGCTGGAAGGTGGCTGTCAGGTACCCATCGCGGGCTTTTCAGAAATCCATGAAGACACACTGCATCTACGCGGCCTGGTCGGCACCCCGGACGGTAGCCTGCTATTGCATGCCGATATTGCTGGGCTTACCAGTAATGCTGAAGTGCTTGGACAGGCACTGGCTCAGCAGTTACTGGCTAAGGGTGCGGGGGATATACTGGCGGAAGTATATGGTTGATTCTTTTGGTTGTGCTGGCGCACGGCTGGGACCTCCTTATATTCAGTTTCTCTTTTTTGATTCTTTGCTAGTACTTGACTGATGGTTTCGTCCTTCATGGGCGAGTTCATTTCTTTTATACGGATAAAAGAAACAGAACCAAAGAAAAACCGCCCCATCGTGTTGGCCTACGGCTACTCTGCGCGCTTCAGTCTGAACCGGGCGCGGTGAACTCGGGCAGGTGTGGTATAACGACTTACCTGTACATGTCAGAGACCCACAAATGACTCAAGACAAGGCGCAGTCCGCAGTTAATGGTTGTTCCCTTAACAAGGATTGTAACGCAGGATTGGGTCATTTGTGGGTCTCTGACATGTACAGGTAAGTCGTTATACCGTAAGCGCAAAATAAACCACACACTATTATTCTGATTCACCTTGCACGAAGCTCTCTCTGACTATTTAATCAGGAGAAAGCAATGCAAGACAAGATACCATCATTAACAAAACGCCAGCAATACTGGCTAGATAAAATCGAAGACTGGAAGTCTTCTGGTAAATCAATATCGGCCTATTCACGTGAACAGGGCTTCACTGCACAGGCGATGTACGCCGGTAAAAAAGAGCTGGTTAAGAAAGGCGTTTTGCCTCGATCACAAAAGCCTCGTTTTCAGCGTGCGGCTATTAACCGTAAGGCCACTGACAATTCCTGGTGCATACAGTTACCAAACGGGTTATCTGTAAGCTTTACCGGTGCAGCAAATGTGGCGGAATTAGCTACGGTTTTAAGCGCTGCTGCAACCATTGCATGATGCGTCCATCAAATGATCTGCCGGTTGTTTTTCTGTGCCGGGACATTGTTGATTTCCGCAAAGGGATTAACGGCCTGGCGATTCTGGTTGAAGAGGCACTTGAACAGGATCCGTTCTCTGAGCGGTTGTTTGTGTTCTGCAACTAGTAGGGGACACTGATGTTTTAATGCGTTAAACTCATTTAAACTCTATACTATTGTTTTTGCTATATTCTTCGCCACGTTTTACCGCTCGACTCACACTAGATTGCGAAATATGTAGTCTAGCCCCCAATTCGGTCGAGGAGATTCCCAGACGAATATTACCCCAATAACATATTAGTGATTTAGCATGCGATATCGAGTTGTTTCGTCCCTTCATTGGCAGTTGTGTCGGCTCGATATCAAAATATTGACGCGAGACAGTCTCCGCCAATTTATCGATATTCCAGCCATTTCTTTTCAGTAACAGCGCTTCTTCCAGATTTATTTCGTCACTTTCGATAACCTGCTGCACAAAATCACTGTCGCCTAATATTCTTTCATCGCCTATTCTAGCTTCGTGATTCTTACGTTTTTTAATTATTTCTTGCCACCCTCCATAACTGCGAATCAAGCCACCTCCTGACATATTCACGACGAAATATCCATTAACGCATTATAACATCAGTGTCCCCTTGTTGCATAGAGTTGGACTTGCGCAATATCAAAACAACACTGGGCATGGAAGTACTGAGCTGCAAAACACCCGACATGGTACGCAAAGAAATATGGGTATATCTCCTTGCTTACAATTTAATCAGGCTGTTGATGGTGCGGGCGGCACTGTTAGGGGATTTATTGCCCCGACAACTCAGTTTTAAGTATACCTTGCAATTATACATTGCCTGGAGAAAACCCAATCACGAAAACGATGACGAAAGGCTGGGTAAATTGCTTATTCTAATTGCACACAAGCAAGTTGGGAATCGTCAAGGACGTATTGAGCCAAGGGCTGTAAAACGACGACCCAAACCCTATCCTTTATTGACTAAAACACGCAAAATGGCACAGGAAGAAATCAGGAAAAATGGTCATGCAAAAAAGCTTAAGTAAGTGCCATTCGGATCTGACCCCAGTTTTGATTGGTCTCTTCAGACTGTGCCTTAGCTAAAGTACAATTAATCCTTTTCCATCCCCAATGTGTACTTTCCATAGCGGGCAGCGCCGTTAAGGCGAGCTCGTTTGTGTAACGCATCTTGTGCAGCCTTATGGTTTTCTGCTTTACCTTGCCAGGCATGCAACGCGGGTTGTTGCAATGCTCACCCATAGGAAAAAGAAAGTTCCCACGGTTGGTTTGTATACATCGCATTCATAGCATTCAGATTAGCGCTGGCTTCTTCATCGGTTTGCCCACCGGAAAGGAAATTTATGCTCGGAACAGCGGCGGGAACGGAACGTCGTAAAACCTTTACCGTATTTTCCGCCACTTCTTCCGGACTGGCCCTGGTGGCATGTTCTTTACCGGGTGTCACCATGCTTGGTTTGAGGATGGTGTGTTCCAAAATAACACCATAACGATGCAATGCGTGATAAACCGCATGTTGCACGACTTCAATCACATCGAAGCAACGTTCTATGGTGTGATCCCCATCAATGAGAACTTCCGGTTCAACAATGGGCACAATGCCCACTGACTGACAAATGGCTGCATAACGCGCCAGTACTTCTGCATTGGCTTCAACGCCTAACGGTTTCGGGTTATGTGTATCGATGGGATAAACCTCGCGCCACTTGGCGAACCGCGCGCCTTGCTCTTTATAAACCTTCAAACGATCGGCCAGGTCATCCAGGCCCTGGGTGATCATATCTCCCGGTGCATTGACCAAAGGGATCTTACCCTTGTCGACTTTTATACCAGGAACGATGCCCTGTTTTTCCGCCATTTTTGGTAACGGTGTCCCATCGTCGGTTTTCTGTGTGAGTGTTTCTTCGAATAGAATGACTCCACTGATGTAGTCGCCAAGCTCGGGTGTGGTTAATAACAGGCTACGCCAGATACGGCGATTTTCTTCAGTGGATTCCACATTAATGGGTTTGAAACGTTTTGCGATGGTGGGGTGACTTTCATCAATCGCAAGGATACCTTTACCCTTTTGGACCATATCTTCAATAGTGGTTTGTAGTTCGGTCTGGATACTCATGGATCTTCCTCCTGAAAATGCCTGTTGATTTCTTCAATCAGTCTTCCACACATTTGCGAAGACTTAAGGGTACCTCTATTGGCCTGATATTTGGAGTTATTATATTAGATATTTGGGTCAGAGAAAAAATATCTCCCTTTCGTTCTAGAGTATTTACTCTGCCCCCAAATATCCATTTCTCTCTGGCACCTATTTACTTGTGGTGTATTTTCTTACCAGGGATTAATAATATATTCAGAGCAGCGGGAACCAAAATCACATTCGCCGGTATAAACTATGGATAAGTACTAACGCAGGGCGAAGATGGACGAGTTTCAAGTCATTAAACAGGTAATTTCCGGCAATAAGCAGGCTTTTGAAAAGCTCGTTCTGCGTTACCAGACCCCCCTGCTCCTTTATTTGGGGCGCATGGGAATGGTGCAGGCAGAAGCCGAAGACATGGCCCAGGAAACTTTTATAAGGGCTTTTCGTCATCTGGGCCGGTTTGATCCACAGCAAGCACAATTCTCAACCTGGCTGTTCACCATTGCTCGACGCCTTGGGATAAATGCCATGGCACGCAGACGGGTAAAAACGTACAGCCTTGAAGATAGCGAAGCAGCACTGGACTTATCGTACACGGATCGTTATGACGATGGCGCAACGATTAAAAGACGTATCAATGAAGCCCTGCTCCAGTTACCAATGAAGTACCGTTCCCCCATCGCCCTTGCCTATCTTGGTGACCTTGGCATGGCCGATATTGCCCGTGTCGAAGGATGCTCGGTGGGCACTGTAAAATCCCGTATTCATCGCGGTAAAAAACGCTTGCGAGAGATGCTTACCGACCTGATAGGAGACAATGACTATGCGTAAAACGGATTTAGAATTTGATCAACTCGATTCGATTATTAATGACCATCCACCAGTCAATGTAGCGGAAGGTTTTACAGATCGTGTTATGCAGGCTGTCGAATTACAGCAACCCTGGGTAAGTCTGTGGGACCGCCCGTGGGTACAAATGGCGGCAACAGGTATTGGACTGTCATTCGCATTATGGAGACTGCTTAGCTATATCTTCAGCGCATGGTTAGCAATCGAGTTGGCTGGATAATTTATGTACAACATCAGTCGATTTTCATAAGTCAGTGACATCATAACGGAACCCAAATGTAACATCCCGGTATAAATGGATAAGCACAACGCAAACACAGGAAATAGAACATGACAAACATCAATACTTCGCCACGCAAACCGCTGCTCGCACTGGCCCTGTCGATAATGCTTCCAGGTCTGGGGCAAGTCTATAATGGTCAGCTGAATAGAGGAGTATTTATATTCCTGGCATTTGTTTTTATTACACTGCCATTTATCACCTTCGTGGCACTAATATTGCCACCTGTGTGGTTATTCCCGTTATTAGTTCTGAGCCTTATTGCAACCCTGGGACTTTACGCATATTCAATATGGGATGCGTGGAGAGTTGCACGACAGCTGAGCGATTTTAATCCATATCCATGGCAACAGCCGGCTGTGTATGTTGCATTGTTACTCTTCGCATACCTGTCAGTGATAGGCAGCGCAACCCAATATGTACGTGGGCATCTGGTTGAAGCCTTTCGTATTCCTTCTGACAGTATGTCGCCAAATGTGCTGCGCGGCGACTATCTCTTTGCTGACAAACGAGTAAATTGCCCGGGTTGTAAACGGCAGATTAAACATGGTGATATTGCTATATTTGTTTATCCAAATAACCGCACCAGGCTCTATATCAAACGCATTATTGGACTGCCCGGCGATGAAATAAAAATTCAATCACACGAGGTCTTTGTGAATGGAAAGTCACTTAAGGCTGCCACTACACAATTATCCTCGAGTAAACTCAATGATGACGAAAAATACCTTTATGAGCGAGGTAATGCAGTTGACTACCCTGTTCTATGGGACGAAACAATTGATGCAGTCGATTTCACAATGACTGTCCCGTCCGGTCAGGTATTTGTGCTAGGTGATAACCGGGATAAGACTACTGATTCCAGGAAATTTGGAACTGTTCCACTTATGGATGTAGTGGGTCTTGCCAGACAGGTCTGGTTTTCATATTCTCCCGATACTGGGGTACGCTGGAAACGACTGGGAATGGTACTCAAATAATAAAGGGGTCACCCAGGCCTCGAGTATTTGAATAACTACCGGCTAAAGCCTGAATGATCGGCCATTGGTCCGATTGTTGCCCTCTCCCAAAACTGGGAGAGGACATAAATGTACTTGCCTCTAAACAAAACTCAGCAGATAGCTTATAATACCACTAATTACAATAAGTTAGAGAACGAAGATGAAAAAGGAAGAAATGAGTTTTTTCGACTGGCAAGCACGATTTGATACCGAAGAGGCGTGTAAGGAATATTTATATAAAGAAAAGTGGCCAAACGGGTTCCAGTGTTCACAGTGTGGCCATAACCACGCCCATTATCTACCCAGTCGTGGTTTGTACCAATGCAGTGGCTGCCATAAACAACACTCTGTGACGGCAGACACCGTTTTTCATTCAACCAAA